>NZ_JBHIOZ010000326.1:0-1149 GCF_042195805.1 Bartonella sp. AP57NXGY
GGTGTTGTATAAGATTGGCTTATTTCCTCTATTAAGCGTTCTGTCATGAGTTTCGTTTTGTAGTCTTCATATTTGCTTGTAGGAAAACCTTTTGCTGTCTTACTGAGTACGTTGTAAACGTTTGAAGCAGTGACTTTACCCAAGCGCGCTTGAAACCATTGTGCTGTTCTTTGCTCCATCTCACACCGCCGTTCCCTGTTCGTGTGGCGTTGCTATATCGGCATCTTGTATAGTAGAATCTGTTTCTACCTTTTGCCTGTTTTGTTTATCTTTCAAAAGATGTAACACCGTTTGTGCTTATACTTCAGACATATCATCAAGCTTTTTAACGTTGTCTCTGCTATCCAGTCCCGCAGAATCGATCTGAAACCATGAAGTCTATAATCAAAACCTTTGTCTTTCATGAATTTAGGAAGTGCTACATCAGATATAGGCTTTCCAAAACTCTCAACAAATAAAAAACCATTTTTTTGCTTTTTCAATAACAGCAAACGCTTCAGCTGTAAGCGGCACATGAAAATCAGAAACCTTTCCAACAATTCTCTTCATATTTTCTTTTGGGATAATCCATATTGATCCATAAATCTCTAAATATGCCTGATTGGTATAAAAAAAACCGTCAAAATAAGAAGTTTTAAAGCTAGATGTGATACAAGCTCATCATTTTAAGATTGAAAAAACTTAGGCATTTCTTTCCATGGCATAGCTGGAATATTTTGGGTATTTTGAATAAACTTTCCTAATAAAGCTTTTGCTTTTAATTGCATATCTACATTTATACCAAGTGCCGCCGCATGTTTTATAGCTATATTCAAGCGGGGATAGAGCTTTACTTGCTGTTTCGTTTTTTGTCTTCCAAATGGGAAAAATGCATCCTTTTATATCAATTTGCGTCAGTTCAATGATTGGCGTATCATCAAGTTTAGAAAAAACATGTAACTCAAGAGGTGTTAACCAGCTTGCTGCTTTTCCTTCATTTTTCAATTCGTTTTTTTGGCTTCAAAAGTACTAGAGGCAATTTCTCGTAAAGAAATCCCCCCCTGCTCGACGTAAATTTTCTTTTTGTTTTCGGCGAATCGGGTCAATTCTTTGATCTAAAAGATCACGACAAGCTAAAGCTTTGAACAGTGCTTCTTTTAAAGATACATT
>NZ_JBHIOZ010000327.1:0-1149 GCF_042195805.1 Bartonella sp. AP57NXGY
CAAGGCAACTTGACGATCGGTTCAGCAGAAACCCATTACCATGATGAACAGGGTGATGCCACCATGCATCATAAATCGGAAGTCAGTTCTGGGGGTTCAACAGTCTTTTCATCAGGAAAAAATCTCAATATTTTAGGCTCAGATGTTCAAGCAACGGATAAACTTCTCTTGCAAGCTGAGAGGAATATTTCGATTGATGCCACACGCAACAGTATGGACAATCAGAATGGGAGTGAAACCTCCCATGTTGCCTTGCACAATGGCTCTCATCTAAGTTCTGGAAAGAATATGGATATCATATCGGGGCACGATATCCATGTCTCTGCTTCCGATATAGATGCCAAGGGCAAGGTGGGGCTGAAAGCCAGTAACGATATTTTAATCAACAATGCAGAAGATAGCTTAAATTATGAGATGTCTGATCACAAAGAGGATGGAATATTTAGTGAGAGAGTCCATAATAATGTTGAGGCTACCCAAGTCGTGAGCTCAAGTATAACAGGCGGTGAAGGGATAGCCTTTGAATCTGGCAACGATACAAAAATCATTGGGTCGATGCTTCTTGCTGGAAAAAAAGAGGAAACACCAGATCAAGCAAAAGCGGATATTTCTATTCATTCTGGTGGGAATATTCTTATAAAAGGCGCTCAAGAACACTACGACCAGCAATACCAATCGTCTTCAAGTAGCTTTTTGCATGAGGAATCGTCCGATAGTTCTCAATCGCATACCACAACGGTCTCCTCTATCCTTGGGGCGACGGGCAACATCGTGTTAGACGCACAAGGAGAAGCCAAGATTTCTGCTTCTCATCTGCTTTCCGGTCAAAATATCAATGTGAGTGGAGAAAGTGTGACGATTGATGGTATGACAGATCACCATAGCAGCTACTCAGAAGAACATGCATCTGGTTTGGGCGCGGGTTCAGGCAAGGACTTTTTATCGATATATGGGAGTGAGACAAAGACAGAAAATGAAGAAAGTTTTGAACATCAAGGCTCTTCTCTCAATGCGAATGGCACTATCAACATCACTGCTAAGAAAAAAGATGTGACAATTGTTGGCTCTGATCTTGCAGGTGAGAATATTAACCTTTCGGCAGCTCGTGATGTCAATGTGCTTGTGGGTCATAATAGCCATAAGTCAAAT
>NZ_JBHIOZ010000328.1:0-1149 GCF_042195805.1 Bartonella sp. AP57NXGY
GTTTTAATCTTAATCAGGATAAAGAACATGAAACAATTAAATATTCTTCACACAACAGCTCGTAATAAAATTGCTGCATTTTCTGCAGCTTTAACTGTATTTTTTATGACCGCTCCTGTATCCACCCAAGCAGCGGGTTTAGAGCCTGCAAAAAAAGCTTTAGGACTGCTTCAAACAGATTTAAAAACGATTATCCCTATCGCTGCTGCCGTAATACTTTTGTGCTTAGCAATTGGTTATGCAGGGCGCTATATCGGAAAAGACACATTTGTACGGTGGGCAATCGGTGTTGTTATCGCTGGTTCAGCAACTGAACTTGCTAGTTTATTATTTAAACCCAACTAATAAATCTTTTGAAACATGAAATGCTTCTTCATGAAAAAAGAATTTTAGACTTTAATACTTTTATTCCACATCAATTCAATGAAATTATCCCTTATTTCATGGAAAAAATACTTGCGCCAAATACAATTTGATAAGGTTGAACAATATGAAAAAATTAATCAATTTTCAATTGAATGATAATAATAAAATTACCGCAACCTCTGCAGTTTTAACTGTATTTTTTATGAACAATCCCGTATGGGCTCAAGCAGCAAAAGGTTTGAAAAACGCAGATACAGCTTTAAACGCGCTCCAAAAAGACTTGAAAGAAATTATTCCTATTGCTGCAGCCGTGATACTTCTGTGCTTAGCGATTGCTTATGCAGGGCGCTATATCGGAAAAGATACATTCGTACGGTGGGCAATTGGTGTCGTTATCGCTGGTTCAGCAACTGAACTTGCTAATTTGTTATTTAAAAACCCCTGATAAATCTTATTAAACACTAAGTGTATCTATTATAAAAAACTTAGATTTCTGTATTTTATTTAGTGAAATAACAAACTATATCAAAAAAAGAGATTATTTATACCAACTGTAATCTAAATTGGAATAAGCAATATGAAACAATTAAAAACTCTTCAAACAATAATTTGGAATAAAGCTACTAAAACCTCTGCAGCTTTAACTGTATTTTTTATGGCCAATCCTGTTTTAGCCCAAGCAGTAGTTCTACAACCTGCAAATAACGCTTTAACTGCACTCCAAACAGACTTAAAAACGATTATCCCCATTGCTGCTGCCGTGATACTTTTGTGCTTAGCAAT
>NZ_JBHIOZ010000329.1:0-1144 GCF_042195805.1 Bartonella sp. AP57NXGY
GTTGCATCTAAGGTACTGCTTCCTGCATTTACTTTATTGACTGCAATATCCTTAGCTAGATCAAATTTTATATTATTGTCATCTTTGCCTTTGCTAATTTGAAGATTTTCACTTGCCGCTGATAAATCGATCTT
The DNA here is from genome assembly GCF_042195805.1 of Bartonella sp. AP57NXGY. Lineage (NCBI taxonomy): Bacteria > Pseudomonadati > Pseudomonadota > Alphaproteobacteria > Hyphomicrobiales > Bartonellaceae > Bartonella > Bartonella sp. AP57NXGY. Next base: position 135 of record NZ_JBHIOZ010000329.1, read on the forward strand.
GCTCTCTATACCAATAGTTGTAGCATCTGCACCACCAACAGACAGCTGCCAACCTTTATCTACGTAATCTTGTAATGACTTTATCTGCGCAACATTTACTGCATCAGTCAGTTCAGAACCAGCTGCTACCCCTATAATTTGTCGCGTTCCCTTCTCGCTGAGATTACCAACACTCATGGCACCATAAACACTCTTCCATTGAATGTCAGCACCTGTTGCATTCGCTTTCTTATAAGGAGAATAGCCCAAAACACCACTAGCCCTATTGGCTACAGAATCACTTCCTATAGCAACACCCCCTACTACCTTCACTTGCGTTTTAAAGCCTAAAGCTGTACTGCTGTCCGCCTCTACCCGTATAAAACGACCAACAGCAACCGCATCATTATTTAGTGCCACTATATCTGCACCAACAGCAACCGATCCACCTCTATGGATCTCCGAGTTAGAACCTATGATAACAGATGCCGCTAACTTTTGGTCTCTTTCAGCTAATACCGCCTTCGCTTTAGAACCAATAACAACACTGTCCACGGTTTTCGCATTAACGCCTTCACCAAAAATGACATTACTTCCCGATACATCACGCTGTACTTCTCCACTACGTGTCATTCTGGCTATAGGATCTTTTCGCGAGAAATCAGATGCATCAATAGTCACTGTATCCTGTCCACTTTGAGTGAAAGATCGAGTTACAGAGCTACTGTCCATAAAAAACTGTGGATCGACAACAAATTTCTTATTTTGGTCTTCTGGACTTAATGTGTTTTTTGATAACTTATTGTCATCGATTTTTAAAGTATTCGCAATAGAATTATCATCACCTACACTAGTAAGGGTTCTAGTTAAAAAATTTGCATAGTCATCAGAAGCATTAATCTTTTCTAATCCGGCTTTATTGAGTGCTGTTAAATAATTGTTTTTTGAAACAGGAGAAGCATTCAAACCAGCAACAGAGAGAAGGCTTTGTGGATAAGACACGCCGGTACTTTTTACACCTTCAAGAAATG
>NZ_JBHIOZ010000330.1:0-1139 GCF_042195805.1 Bartonella sp. AP57NXGY
AAAAGCAAGCCGGCTCCTCTCACCTTCCCAATGCCCTGCCTCTCAATGCCCTGCCTCCCAATTTCCACCCTCCCAATGCCCTGCCTCTCAATGCCCTGCCTCCCAATTTCCACCCTCCCAATTCCCTGCCTTCCAATTCCCTGCCTCCCAATTTCCACCCTCCCAATTCCCTGCCTCCCAATACCCTGCCTCCCAATTTCCACCCTCCCAATTTCCACCCTCCCAATTCCCTTATGTTCTATGCATAAAGGTCAAGTTGAAGAGAATATATGGAAAATCCTTGGCTCGAAAATATGAAAAGAAGGCATGAGGCTACAACAGAATTTCGCGTGCCTTTATCATCAGAAGCATTAAAAATTCTAACACAAGCACGTCTACTGTCTTGTCATGATTTTTTTCGGCTAACTGTCATGGTCCCCTTAGTTCAAAAATGGCTCCCCACTCAAGAATTTTCTGTCACAATATAGGCAACAAACAGAACTTGAGTATAACAATATGGGTTTGGCTCCAGTTTAGGTGATGAGCTTACCGAAAAAAAGATGAGAGCAAGGCGAAAAATTAGCTTTTATCTTTAAGCTTCTCAAATGGAGCAGTCTCCCCATTTCAGAGATCAACGAAACAGAGAGATGCTTATTCTCCTATGCAAAAGCTTGAAATACCAGCATCTTATTCATAAAAAACAAACCAGCCCCATCATGCTCTTTTCAACTCTGTCTTTCCAACGCTCAATAGGTACTAACTCTTAACTACTGACTCTTCTTAACTACTGACTTTTAATGATTGCGTTGGTTCATAAAAACCGTAGTGACCTCTCACCTTATGAAGCACAAACCCAGGATTTTTTAACGATGCATGCATAAACCTGAAATGAAAAAACAGAACTGTATTAGGAATAAATAATTATAAATCAAATAGTTATATTTTTATTAGCACAATATTTTCAAAGGAAACCACGATCCCCGCACAATAGAAACATTTCATAAAAACAAGAGAAAAAGCTATGGATTAAGAGTGAAATTCATTCACAATAACGGTAGATCAACCAGAGGAGAATAGAACAATCCTATAAGATAAAGAAACTATCATAAAAGGAAAAACTGTATGAAACGTGAAAAAGCATAAAAAAACGGGCACAGAAG
>NZ_JBHIOZ010000331.1:0-1138 GCF_042195805.1 Bartonella sp. AP57NXGY
ACCAAATCTAAAGTAGATAGTTATTCTACTGCCATGGCATTATTTGCCTCCATTTTTTTGTGGAAGCGAATAGTTCCATTCTTAAAGACTAGCCTGCAATCTATTCATTAAAAGGCTTTTCATTTCATAAGATATAGCATTTTGAATTTCATGACCTTTATTTCCTACCTCGGTAAAAAAATACCGTGGTTATAAAATCGATCTTGTCTTTAAATCCTTTTATGCAATCTTTAAAATGTTCGGTGTTATGATGATGCTGTTATGACAGCTCTCTATTTTGCGCTCGCCAATTTTGGCGAATGTTAATTTGCTCTTTTATGTGATTAACAATCCAATCTTTAAAACAAGATGTGATCTTTAAACGTATGTTATCGATATTTTCAAACGACTAAATTTAAAACAATGTGATTTGTGCTGTGATAAAAACGTATCATAAAATTTATGAACTGTTATGAATGATATCGGCTTTTCATTTCATTTGAATACACACATGCGTTATAATACTTACATCATGATTTGCTTTTTATGGTCTATTCATGCATGGCAATCTTATATCAAAAATGGTCAAATGAATCACGTATAAAAGTGTGGATTCTTAAGTGGATTCATATAAAATAATTTCACACAACCTATTGACTTTATTTCATTTTTTGATACGATAGCCTATCAGCTGGTACAAAGAAGATGTTGAGCATGTGAACAAATGGCGCGAACATGCAAGAGAGGATTTTCGATTTTACAATGGTGATCAGTGGAATGAGGCTGATTTAGCGGCGTTAAAAGAGCAACGCCGCCCCGTTATGACGTTTAACCGTATTGCACCATTGGTTAATGCCGTTGTGGGTTCAGAGCGTAACAATAAACGAGAGGTGCAATTCATTCCCCGTCAAATAGGTAAGGCATTGCCAAGTGAATTGCTTACAGGAGCAGCGGAATGGTTTCGCGACATGGCACATGCAGAATACGCTGATAGTGATGCTTTCCAAGATGCCGTTATCTGCGGCATGGGGTGGACTGATACCCGCCTTGATTATGAAAACAGTATAGATGGTGAACCGGTTATTACGCGTTTAGATCCTTTAAAAATGGTTTGGGATAGTGCAGCGGTGCAACCGAATTTAACCGATGCACAACGCAT
>NZ_JBHIOZ010000332.1:0-1135 GCF_042195805.1 Bartonella sp. AP57NXGY
GATAAAATGTGGATTTTTAGTTGGCACTTCAAGCCCCCCTCCGGTTGCGAGCGCCCTCGCATTGGTATTCCGGGAGTCTGAAAACACTGACTTGACTCAGCTTTTTGCTTTTAGTGCGGAAACGCACCTGGACATAACAAAAACTCCCGGAATTCTAAGGATATTCGCAAAAGTGGGCTCAATTGTACGTTAGGGTTTAGGGCTTTTAGTTCCCTGTTGATCGCTGCGTAGACGATCAAACTTACGATATTTATTCATAAGGCAGTTTCAGAAGGTTGGCAAGAAAAATGAAAAATTTTCTATTCTGTTATACCGTAAAACGGCGCTATTTGAAGGAGGAGTGAAGAGCTTGAATATTCAGGGTAGGGCTTGATTTGTTGAGCCTGGTGAAGTGCTGTCTTTTTTGGGGGGTGGAGACTGTAAGGTACTAGGCAAAAAGCTGGGTTCGTTTTCAGAACAGTGTTTACAGTGCAGCGTGGGTGGTGATGTGGAAATTTTATTTGGCTGACTTCTGTAATAACGTAAAAGCGTGAAAACGTATATCCGTAAAATGATGCGGAGGATTTGTACTGTGTGTATGCTTTTATCATGGCGTGGAATATGGTGAGAGTAGGGGGATGCATTTGTGAATGGAGCGGGGAAAGCTGGGATGAAAAGGGGTGTTAAGTGCGTTTTCTGGAGAAGAGTATGTGGAGAATATTTGGAGGAAGGGCTTATTTGTCTTGTCTGATAAAGCGCGTCTTTTGAGGGGTGGTGATAATTATATGAAGTGATCAGTAGTCCTTCCCTAGATAAGAAGCTGGATTGTTTACGGACCAGTGTTTATCGAGCGGTGTGGGGTGGTGAATCTTTCGTTGGCTGTTTTCTGTGAATGTGTAAAAGCGTAAAAATGTGAATCTGTAAAAGTGAAGAGGAGGATTTATGGATTTATGCATTGTGCGTGTTTTGGGGGCACGTTGGGTTTTTGCATGGATGGGGTGAGATAAATGGGGAGAGAACGAGAGCTTGTTAATCGAGGAGGGAAGCTGGAATGAAGAGTGCTGTAAGTCGTGAATGTGTGATGGGAGAGAAAAAGGAGTGCGTGGAATGGGAGAGTGCCTATGGACAAGGGGGAGGGTGTGGATAAGAGGCGGGG
>NZ_JBHIOZ010000333.1:0-1130 GCF_042195805.1 Bartonella sp. AP57NXGY
ACTTGTATAGTAGAAAGATCACGGACAAAGTTTTGACGCTCTTGTCGTTCTATCTCCTTTTCTCGCAATTCAAGAAGACGCTTGAGACGATCCATATCGACATCATTTTCTAAAGCTCTTTCTAAAATAAGCTCCATAGCTGTAGGTTTGATTTCACAATCGTTCGTTTTTTTCACTAATTCCGTTTGTGTGGTACTTAGTTCACTCATCTTGATTTCCTCCACTGCGCGCAATTTCCCCGTGGCGTGAATCACGCTTGTGTTTAAAAATATTGTTTGGTTGTTAGAAACGGCTTATAGAGATACTATAAGATTAGTAGTTCGTATTTTTTTCCATGGTTTATTGCCTCTCGCCCGTTGTGATGATTTCATCATTGATGATCTCTGCGTTTCCATGAATAAATGCATAACCATAGATTTTGGCATTTCCCCCAACTTTTGCTCTGATGGAAATCAATGGACTGTCATAAATTTTAGCATTTCCATTAATAAATGCACCACCGGAAACTTGTGCATTTTCGTAGATTTGTGCATTGGCAAAAACACATGCATTTTCGTAAATATCAGCAATGTTATCAATATAAGCATCACCAAAAACTTTGGCATAACCATAGACTTTTGCATCATCGCCTACCCAGCAATTGCCATCATGACTTAGATTGTCTTCATTCTCTATAAAGCCGCCAAGATCACCTTTCTTGACGTCCCCCAAATCTCTCAATGCACGAATGCGGCGGAGTGTTTTGTCATTAACTTCAGTTTTTTCATCAGTCAGTTCGTATTTTTTTTCCATGATTTTTGCCCCTACCTTAAGATAGCATCACTTCCATAAAATGCTGTTTTGCCAGCTACTATGGCATTACCACCAACTTTTGCGTTATTATAAACTTCGGCATCATCATAAACCCATGCCTCACCACCAATCCAGCAATTGTTATCATGGCTAAGATTTCTTTCACTCTCTACCCAGCCACCAAGATCACCTTTTTTAACATCTCCAAAGTCTTTTAATGCACGGATACGGTAAAGCGTTATTCTATCAACTTTAATTGTCTCATCAGTCAGTTCGTATTTCTTTTTTATCATAATAACCTCCTCTTAATGCATGCTTTGTCTTTTAAGCTCTTGAGA
>NZ_JBHIOZ010000334.1:0-1116 GCF_042195805.1 Bartonella sp. AP57NXGY
ACAATTAAACGCAGCGCTGAAAAAGCGCATGTAGTGCTCGTGTCATGGGGGAGGCGTAAGTTTTAGATCATGCCATTGCTTCACGGCTTGGGGAGAGGGCATCGATTGTTTTTCTCATTTTACGCTGATCTCTGGGGGAAAAGGGCTGTTGGCAATGAATAGGCTGATGATAGGTTTGTAATAGGCTTGTATAGGCTTTAATGGGGCGGTTTATCGGAAGTTTTGTTGTTTTCTGTGAATTTGCAAAATCGTAAAAACGTGAAACTGCAAAAAGGCGTGTGGTTGCTCAAGAGCCGTGAGGGTTGTGGGGAGGATATGGGGTAAAGAGGGTGCCAATGGAGGCGTAAAGGTTGGATTGTGCAATGCGTCAAAATTGGAATGTGGGAATGGGGGATTGGGGGAATGGAGGGCGTTGGGGGAAAAGGGCTGATGGCAATGAATAGGCTGATGATAGGCTTTAATGGGGCGGTTTATCGGAAGTTTGCTTGTTTTCTGTGAATTTGCAAAATCGTAAAAACGTGAAACTGTAAAAGGGGGTGTGGTTGCTCAAGAGCCGTGACGGTTGTGGGGAGGATATGGGGAGAAAAGGTGCCAATGGAGGATGGTTGGATTGTGCAATGCGTCAAAATTGGAATGGGGGAATGGGGGAATGGAGGGCGTTGGGGGAAAAGGGCTGTTGGCAATGAATAGGCTGATGATAGGTTTGTAATAGGCTTGTATAGGCTTTAATGGGGCGGTTTATCGGAAGTTTGTTGTTTTCTGTGAATTTGCAAAATCGTAAAAACGTGAAACTGTAATAGGGTGTGTGGTTGCTCAAGAGCCGTGATGGTTGTGAGAGGGGGTAAGTCCGTGTGAGAAGGGTTAGAAAAACGTTTGGTTTTGGAGCTGTTGATATAGGCATGCTGTTTAGAGGCGTAAGGGAGGGGATTGTTCGTTCTCAAAGCCTATGATGTAAGAGAGTATGGGCTATTCAAGAGGGTGTTCGGGTATGGATAGAGATTGAAGGGGGACTGCTTCTTTGCAAAGCCATAGGTGTTGCTCATAAGTTTTGTTTATTCATATGGTTTTTTATGGCATCCAGTACCTGTTGGCTTATCTCCTTATGGGTCAGCCATC
>NZ_JBHIOZ010000335.1:0-1113 GCF_042195805.1 Bartonella sp. AP57NXGY
CATATTTTATCGCTTGTTATCTTTGCTCACCACATGAGAATATTATTTAACTTGCTTGAAAGAGCCTTTATACAGAAAAACTTCTCATTTGAGCTTATCATAAAGCAAAAACTGTATAATTTATGAAGTAGAAAGATAATATTTATTACAAAATTAACAAATAATACCAATTATACAAAAGTTTTTTTGAGGAGCAAGCCACAAATTCCTTTCAGTTTAACAAAATATAAAAAGATTCTTTATAATAAGAATATTAAGCAAATTTTACAGAATATATTAAAAATACTTTTCTTATCTTTACTTTTACAGGTTTGTAAGAAATTTAAAATTAAAACCCCTTCATTTGTTCCCTCACATATTGGGAAGGTTATTTATTTGGAAATGAATTAGTTTGGGTAAAGGGCAGATTGAGATTTTTGTCATTTCAATTCGCTAGTTTTTTAAAGAGGTGGCAATAAGTTGAGATAAAATATTCGAATTTTGCAAATTTATTTTCCATATTTATAATATTTTAGAATTATGGTGTGTGCATATTAAGTCTTGTGTTTTACTTTAATGTAAGGTTCTATTTTGATATATGAATGCGTTAAGATTTTTGCATTAAAGATTTATAGTTTAAGCTATGGAATGGTAGGAAGGAATGTGTTATTATTGACTGAACTACTTTATTTTATCCATTCTCTTAATTTATCATATGAAAGAATGTTTTTTGTTCCATATTTGTCGATTTAGAAGAGATATTTTTATTCTTTCTTACTAAGTCTTCAATATTCTTTAACTTGTTATTGATTATTTTTTAGAACTTTTCTTTATGGCAACTTGCATTTATCAGTTTTACAGATTTTCATTCTGAATTAAATATTTTATAAGATTCTGAAATCTTTGAAGACAATAAATATTATATTTTTAGGAATGTTGATTGAATAAGCGGGGATAATTCTATTGGAGAAAATAAAGTGAATAGAGCGGGATATTTCTTTTGTTCTTATGGATATAGATATTCTTTGTGTTGATTGGCACATCATTTAAACGATTCTTCAATGAAGATAGGGATCAGTGGTTAATAATGGCAGAAGCTTTAAAGGTTGGTGTTGCGGGACTTGGTACAGTTGG
>NZ_JBHIOZ010000336.1:0-1111 GCF_042195805.1 Bartonella sp. AP57NXGY
TAAGCCGCCCATTTATCCATATAAACGCGGCGCTGTTCTAAATAGTCAGTCCGACGATAGGCACGCTCTACTTTACCGCCTACTGTATGACTTAGAATAGTTTCTGCGACTTCATAAGGGGCATCGGTTGTTTCAGCGAGCCAATCACGTAAACTAGAACGAAATCCATGGGGGCATGCCTCAATTTTATTGTCTCTCATATATTGAGCCATACAATTTGCAGCGAGGGGACCCCGACCGGTTGCAGAAAAGAAGAAATCATTGCGAGAAAGCAAGCGCGCTTGTTTTAAGATTTCTAATGCTTCTGATGATAGAGGCACGCGAAACTCTTCTGTAGTATCACGTCGACCTTTCATATTTTCAGCAGGGATTGTCCAGATATCGCCATCAACTTGGTCTTTATGAATATGACACAAAGGGTTGGTACGAACGCCTGTCAAAATAAGCAAACGCAAAGCCAGTTGTGTTAAGGTTGATGCTTCGCAAAGTGTTTTATAAAAGGCAGGGACATCTCTCCAATCCATAGCTGGAAAATTTTGCGTTTTATGGCGTTGTTTACCTAAGAGAGCGCGTGCTTTTTCTGTTGCTTGTAAATCAACATCCAAACCCAAAGCAGCCGCATGTTTGAGACAAATATTAAGGCGGGTAAGAGCTTTATCAGCTGTTGCTGCTTTTGTATGCCAAATGGGAGCAAGTGTATTGCGTATCTCTGTTTGTGTAATCTCTGAAACGGGGAGGCAACCTAATTTGGGGAGAATATGGAGTTTTAAGGGTAAAAACCAACGTCCATCTTTACCATCTCCTTTTAGTTCAGCTTTACGGCTTTCAAAAGCATCCAACGCGATATCTTTTAAATAATGGAGATTACTTATTGCCTCACGCTTTTGTTTATTGCGTTCTTTAATGGGGTCACGACCTTCACGAAGAACAGAGCGCCACCCAGTTGCCAATTCACGGGCTTGTTTTAAAGAGACATCTCTCAAGGCACCCAAGCCCATTTCACGGCGCCGCCCATGAATGGTAAAACGGTAAATCCATTGAGCACCTCCATCTTTACGCTTATGAAGTAACAAGCCGGCACCATCATTATATTTGCCAGCTCCCAATGTTG
>NZ_JBHIOZ010000337.1:0-1109 GCF_042195805.1 Bartonella sp. AP57NXGY
TATTATATGCATAAAGCCTTAGAATAATTTATTATTTTTTTAATATTTTTAGTTAATTAATCACTAATTTTTAAATTATTATTATATTAATTGTACAAAAACATGGATAATTAAGTGTTCATCTAAAACTCTTGATGTATATAATACCCTTATAAATGTGTTAATATAAGTAAATGTATTAATATAAGGTATAAAAATGAGATTTGAATGGAATGAAGCTAAAACAAAAAGTAATCTTAGAAAGAACCGTGTAAAGTTTTGAAATAGCTGCAAGTGTTTTTGCAGCCCCATTCACTATGGTTAAACAAGACCGTATTGAAAACGAGAGTATGGTGAGCAAGCTTTATGGCTCATGGATGGTTTTTTATTAATATTCGTAGCGCATACTGTCCATGACGATAAAGATGGCATAGAGGTAATCCGTATTATTTCAGCACGACGAGCCAACTCGAAAGAAAAGAAACGTTATAAAGAAGAAAGTTCGTTATAAAATTGATGTAGGTAACTTATCACCTTTGACAGATAAACAGAGAGTTGAAGTTGATAAACTGGCTGCAATGCCGGACAGTGCAATTGATCATAGTGATATTCCGTCACTCAATGATGTGTTCTGGAAAAATGCCGTTCGCAATCCATTCTATAAACTACCCAAAACTGTCACAACAGTGCGTGTGGATTCAGACGTGCTAGCGCGTGACTTTAAAAGTCAAGGGAAAGGATATCAAAAGCGGATTAACGCCATTTTACGTGATGCCATGCTTCGTTCAATGCACTGATTTCTCCTCCACTTAAAAGCCGAGAAGGGGGGGCCCATATTCTAAAAATCTAAGCAGCTTTCACTGCAGAGTTCTTTAAAATTCGTATTACTTTTGCAATTAAAATTTTATAACTTTGATCTTTAACTAACTGATTCTAAACAATACAATATATTTTGGACACACCACCTTCTCGTGGTCACTAAGATAACTTGGGAAGCACCTGCCATCTGATAAGACTATAGACATTGTAATTATGTTAACTTTATGAATACCCTTAACTTCCTTTCTTATAAATATAAAATAGATCCAGCCTCAGAATTAGTTAATATCAATGATGCTGATAAATTTTTA
>NZ_JBHIOZ010000338.1:0-1106 GCF_042195805.1 Bartonella sp. AP57NXGY
CATAGGGAAAGGCATATTCCATAAGAAACAGAGATAACAAAAAGATTTGTTTTTATATTTTTATTGATAGGTTGCTGTATTTGCGAGGGCTATTCATTCTTTATTCTCAATATTTAAGATGATTATGTGATAAGGGTTGTTCGTCAATACAATCGTAAAAGACGCTGATGTATTTTTATAAAAATTGAGATATTTTTGTGCCTTTTTCTTGTTTTTTTTGTGTTTACACAAGATATGCACGGCTTTTCAACAGTTTGTTTTTTTAGCTTTGCTAATGGCGATGGCGTTGGCTAAACACTTCAATTGTTTTAACTGCTTCAATACCGCCTTAAAAAACAGTGCTTTATAATATGACAAAATAAGTTGTATAACTTTTGATTCTTAAGCGATGCTAGAAAAAGGGGAATGTTAGGAGAGATGTTGTCTATATTCTCAGTTTATCTCTTAAGTTAGGAAGATTAACATACTTTCCGAATCTATTTTTTATTCGGTTTGACGGTTAAAGAGCAATATCTGAATGGAATCACACTTGTCTCATGTTTTTATCTTCACGCTTTAGATTTTTTCTCATAGGGATTTTGTTTTTAATGGGGGATTTTGTTTTTTAATGGGAGTTTACGCGACTCACATAAAACAGAATATTCTAAATAGAATATATTTGTGTTGCACATTTACCTACTTGTTTAAAAACATTATGTGATCTTATTATCACAATTATATTGGTGATTGGGGATATTGGTAAATCTGATAATGGAGAAATCTCTTGTGAAGTGGATAAGCCTTTCTTTAAATTCTCATAAGGAAAAGCCAGCACATTATCATACTATTCGCGCCTCATATGATGACAGCCTTTGGCTCTTGAGCGTGTTCATAAGAGGCATTTTGATTCTTTATCTTTGAAATCTTTGAAGTGCGTTATTTCATATGTCTCTCATGTTTGTAATGTGGAAAAGACAAGGTGTTGATTGATGCAACATGAAATAAATTTAAAATGAGAGAATCCCTATGATATCTGCGTCTCTTAATTTTATATGGATAACGGGATATGATGATTATAAATCAATATGTTGTCGTGATACATCAACCTGTTGGGGGGCGATAAAGAA
>NZ_JBHIOZ010000339.1:0-1104 GCF_042195805.1 Bartonella sp. AP57NXGY
TTTATGGAAGGTGAGAAGCTGGGCTTTGAAACAAGCATCGAAGAGGAGCATCTGGAACGCGCAATGGTGATTGCTCAGGCGGTAGAAAAGACAAAGCAACCCAGTTACGATTTGCTTCAACAGGCGGCAAAGGATTTTTCCATGGAGGTAGAAAGCTATGAATATTTTAGAGCTACAGATCCCAATTTGTGCAATAGAAGAAGAGATTCTTATGAAAAATTGATCGAGGAAAAAAGAGAAGAATTAAGGCAACAGGGATATTTTGTTTATGAAAAGGACGCGATTTGTGAAGTTGATGGAAAAAACTATCGTCCTCATATTCTTTACATAAAGGATGGGGAGTTAGAATATATGGATGTAGAAATTAGGGTTGAGGAAAAAAATTATTGAGAAAGAATAAAGAGTTTAGATAAGTTAAAAAGAGCTTAAACCTAAAAATAGAGCGTAAAAAGCGCGAAGCGTAAAAGCAGAGGGGAACAATGCAGGAGAAAAAAGCAACATTTGAAGAGTCTTTCTTTTCATTTAGAAAATTTATGGTGTCTTCAGTGGAAATGCGTAAAGGGGTGGGACGGTGTAAAATAATAGGGCACCGCTTTTTTATCATGTTTTGTACATGTCTTATCATGATGGCTTTAGAAGTTCCTGCGGGTGCAAAGTCTCTGGTACAGCCGTTGCAATGGACAAGATGGGAAGGAATTGGTTCTCTTATTTTTCTCTTACCAGTGTTGATATGGTTTTGTCTTCTCACACCCCTTTCTATTTTGTGGGGGATTTGTCGTTTTAAAGAGCGTAAATTGGAAAAAATAAAGAAAAAACTAAAAGAAAAAATAAAGCAGCAAGAGATTAATCAATGAGGTTATACGCATGAGGAGTGAGATCGCGGTTTTTATTTTTTTTCTGCCGATTGGATGTTTTTTTCTAAATGCAGTTACAGTTTTTGCCATTTTTGTGAATATGATTATTGTGGCGCCTTATTATTCTTTAATCAAGCGTTTGAGGCTCTATTACAGAGTGAAAAAACAAAGAGGTTTGATGAAAGAACAGCCGCAGCATTTTTGTTTCTTTGAAAAAAGCGGAAAAGAAAAAGAGAGAGTGCCGCAAAAC
>NZ_JBHIOZ010000340.1:0-1103 GCF_042195805.1 Bartonella sp. AP57NXGY
TTAAGGTAGACATATAAGGTAGAAATGATGTTTATAAAAAAATCTTTATTTAGAAGCGTATTAATTATCGCACTTTTTACAACGTGTTTTATATCCACTTCAAATGGATATGCTAATTCTGAAGAATCTTCTTCATTTTTTAATAAGTTATTCTGTTCAAAAGTAACCACAGAATTAAAAACCGAACTTCATAATCACCTAATTCATGGAAACGAATGGTGGGAAAAAAGATTCAAAGAAATTAGAATGATAGAAGAAGTATATTTCTTGCATAACATGTCGACTTTATCAAAAGAACGTTTTGAACAACATGTAAATATGATAAGAGAATGGCATGATATACTGTGGGAAAGAAACAATAGTTTTAGCGATTTAACCGGCAGTATGCTACAAAAAATAAGTGCAATAGAGGATCTAAATAAAGCAAAACAATCTAAGAACCATATGGAGGAATCAGAAATTCTGAAAGCCCTTCCTATAATTGAAAAGCGGATAATTGAAAATAAAAGAAAACTTCATAAACTAGATTATGAAAGTGAAGCGTTATATAAGTTTATCATTCACTTTTATTGATAGTTACATAATTTTGCGAAAAATACTTTTGAAGCGCATTAAGAGCAACCTTTAGCGAACTCACAAGATGTAGTAATTCTTGATCTTCACTAACAAGGTACTGTAGCGCTGCATAAAGATTGTACTGTCTATAGAGATGTTGCGCCTCTTTTATTGCCTCGTGAACAGATTGATAATGACGCGTTGCTTTTTCAACCCATTGCTCAAAGCTATTAGGGTCTGAGTTTGTAGAAACATCATCATAAATAGCATTAGGCAAGCCCTTTGCACAAAGGTAATTATTCCTTATCTGTAGATATTGTTGCGCGGCATCATATTGCTCTTGAGTAAGCACGCCTTTTAAACAAAGTCGCCCTATATAAGTACCAGAAAGTGGATTTTTTGCCTCTTGTAGCGTTAAACCGAAACGCTTTGCACGCATTTCTATTGCCAATTTATCAACGGCTTCACGCGGTGCTTTTGCACGTGATATACGTCCGTTTGGTTCTCTTACCTGCCCTGCTATTTTAGGGCGTCCCCTTTTTTTATTT
>NZ_JBHIOZ010000341.1:0-1102 GCF_042195805.1 Bartonella sp. AP57NXGY
TATTTCTAGCAATAAGAATAGCATTAATCAGTTAGTTTTTATAAACTTTAAAACATTGCGACAAAAAGAAAAAGTTTAACTCAATAGATGGAGAATTGCGCTTTTCTCATATTCTAGAGGACGAACCTGAAGCGCTACGCTGGACTGAAGCCATGTCCCAGTTTTCTATAATAGACTACCAAGAAGGCCATACTTACGAACCATATTTTATTGTTGAAACAGAAAAAGCTACATATTTGTGCGAGATAAAGCGTGCTTCATATAAGTGTGATGTCTCTCTTTATTCGTTGAGATATCACTTATTTGTAGCATGAAGAGTAAATTTATTAAAATCATGATGAGAGGGAGATAGGAACTTTATAGGTGTATCATCATAGGATTAAGTCGTTTTGTTGAGAGCTATTTTTATTTCTGCTAAAAGGTTTTTGATATATTTAATTATTATTTCGTAATAGTGGATGTACTTTATTTTTATGTGCAAGAAAGCTGATTGATTGTGTAAAATAGCGTTCAAAAATTACATTATTTTTATCCTGTTAAGGACATTTTTTCTAGTGAGGGTTTTGCAATTGCAATGCTCTTTTTCTCATTCTAAATTTTGGTTAGAAAAAGCGTATATAGGTGTTATTTTAAATTTAAGATATGCATCTTCCATTGTTGGTGTTACTGTTGTAAAAAATGATATTTTATTTGATACGCATAAGGTGTTACCAAGAAGATCGATGTATAGATAAAATTTAGATTGTTACAATATCTTGAAAAAACAATGGGTAAATAATTGATAATTGTGCTACGAAAGTTGTTAGATGGGCGTGTGTCAGCAATTCTTAATAAAAAGGTTTTTCTTGATAGTCGTTTTTTTTCAAAATACTGCTCTTTTTATGCAAATCTTATGTTGGTAAGCTATGCAGTTTTCGCCGGAACAGGATAATGCATTGAAGGCTGTTGCCGCGTGGTTGAAGGAAGGGCGTTTTCCTCTTTTTCGCCTTTTTGGCTATGCGGGGACGGGTAAGACGACGCTTGCACGCTATTTTGCAGAGACAGTTGATGGTTCTGTTCAATTTGCTGCTTTTACAGGGAAGGCGGCGCAGGTTTTGCGTTC
>NZ_JBHIOZ010000342.1:0-1102 GCF_042195805.1 Bartonella sp. AP57NXGY
ACAGTAAAACAAAATGCTTAAAAACAGAATATAGAAGGAATATAGTCTACACAGTCTCAAGTTTAAACAATCTCAATAGTTTTTTAATTATTTAAAAGAAGGAATTGATTATAGTGGGCATGGGGAGTTATGTAGGTTTCATCTATCATCTACGGTTGTTGATCGATAATGGAATTTCCTTGGGGGAAAATGCTTAAAAAAATTCAAAACAATACCTTGAAAAAATAGAGCCGAAAATTCTAAGATCTCTAGATTTCAATTTTTTATTCAAAGTGTCGCTATATATATTTTTTTAAACTTCCTCTTCGATTTTGTTTGTGAAGAGTCCTCTTGTCAGGGGGGCTGTTGCTCTTTGATGTGTTTTATTCAAGTACGCGGTTGTTTTAGGTCTGAATATTGATTGATTGGTAAGAGCAAAAGGACAGATTTTTAAGATAAATGACGTTATTTTAGAAATATACGATGCCATAAAGTTAATGCCATAAAGTCAAAAATTTATCCGCAACAGATTAGAGAGATGTACCAGCTTTTTATACAATACTTTGCTAAACAATCAGCTCTGGCTTTCCATTTGCTTATTTTTATTCTGTGATGTTGTAAAAACACTGCTCTTTGAGGTGTGGGGATATAGGGCGTATAAACCTCCTTGATATATTCTAAGTGTTTTTAAGTGCGTGGCGAATATTTAGGGGAGTGCATGTTTGTTGAGCCTTAAGTTTCAAGTGAATTTTATGAGTGATTCGTCATAGGAATACGTTAGGAAAATCCCAATTGTTTAGAGGCTAGATCATTTTCATCACTTGAGGGTGGGGAGAGGAGGTTAATCTTAAAGAACAAAAAGATCAAATAGAGAGGGGATATAGGGATAATCTTTGGGGCATGTAAGAAAGGCGTGAGGCTACAGAGTTTTGTATGCTTTTCTTTTTGGGATTATGTTTTCTGCGATTGATTGTGGTTTCTTGTTGCATCAATGGCTTACCCCGCTATTGACGCGGGGCTTTTATATGTGCGGATAAAGAGGAGAAGTGACAGATGCTTTTGAAGCCCTCATGCATGAAGAGAGGGCTTATGCAAATGATGGGAATTATACAGACAATTTTGC
>NZ_JBHIOZ010000343.1:0-1097 GCF_042195805.1 Bartonella sp. AP57NXGY
GCTTGTGTACTTTGTGCACCGTGTCCAGACATATTCTGTCCACCATGAGAACGAGAAGCATGTGGATTAGTACCATTGGGATGAGCATTTCCGCTACCATGGGCACCATGATGACCCCCGCTTGTTCCATTGGAAGTCTTTGTATCTGAACCAGAGGATGATCCTGATCTCGCGAGTACAAGTGGTGCGCTCGGTACTGTTTTTTCTACTGCTGATGGTTGTACCGATATAGGTGTTTTTGCTGCTGGCTGACTTGCGCCTGATACTGTTGATGAGCTAGAAGATACTGGTGCTTTTTCAACCGCTTTTGCAGACTCTGACTTAGCAGATTCTGTTGCTCCATCTGACCCTACTCTTGATGATTGATCTCCTTGAGATAATCTTGCCAATAAGAGCGTTGACCGCTCTGGTGAGCTTGCTCCTGTAGTAGAGGATATTGATTTAAGTGCAGGTGATTTTAATCCATTTACCCTGCTTACCAATGTCGGTCCTGTACCTGATCTTTCCAATGAGGACGATGGCGATTGCACTGAACTAACCGTCTGTCTAGAGGATGCTGATTGTGTTATTGACGATGCAGATGGCGTTTTTAATGGTGGTGTTGAAACTCCTGGATTTTCCCTTCCCACTACCACTGTTTTTTCTGCTGTTGAACTAACATTACCAGAACTTCTAGTTGTTGCTGCTTGATTTGATTGTGTTGCTCCTACTTGTGGTTGTTGAACTGCATTTACTGGTTTAGCTAGTGCTTGACTGGATTGCGTTACAACAGATTGTTCTGACGCGGATCCTGCTATTGGAGTCTCTCCTGTTGTAGTTCCTGTACCTGCAGGTGCTCTTGAGGTGTCTTTTTGCGTTTGTGCTCCTGTTAATGCTGTTCCTTGTGGGACTTGAGATGTTAATGGGTTTGCTGATCTGCGGGATCTTACAACTGCATTTTCTACTGTAGTGTTATCAGCCGCTCCTATGGTAATGGTCTTTGTGTGTTTTTTTCCAGATACCATTAAATCCGTATCGATGCCAAAAATAAAGTTGTCACCGAGATCAATATTAGAACCTGCATAAAAACCACCTGCAAAACCTGAAAGTTTAGGAGA
>NZ_JBHIOZ010000344.1:0-1095 GCF_042195805.1 Bartonella sp. AP57NXGY
AGCGTATTCTTAATGAACGAGCGCAAAATCAAATCATGCGTGAAAGAGCGGCAACATACAGAGGAAGAAGCATTTGAAAGAGGTTAGAGAATGAATGCAGAAATGAACGAAGCTATGAATGAAGATTACAGGGTTGGTGCACCGGTATTTGATGATGAGAGCTCTTTTGAGAACGATTATGAGGTCGAGACGGTTGAGAATAATGATGCGACACCTCCAGAACCGGTTGCAGAGCCCGTTGACAAGCCTTCAGAAATCGTTCCTATAGATCGGCAACATGCAGAACAACAAGCCAAACAAGCCCGTGAAGCGCTTGTCAAGTTTTATGAATCTCAAGCCCAGCCACCAATGGTTGAAGGAGAAGGTGCGCCCCCAGACCTACGTGAGGACCCAATTAGCGTATTAACGTGGATGTTAGATAAGATTCAAAAGCAAGATGCGTATATTAGGGCACAGCAGGATGTTCAAAGGCAAGCCATTGAATCCCACGAATTTAATGATCATTTGAACCAGTTTTTAGAAAGTTCTGTTACATCAATTAAAGATAAATACAGTGATTTTGATGCGGCGGCGGATTATCTTTATGAGACGCGTGCAAAGCAATTAAGTGCTTGGTCATCTGTTTATCCGACTTATGCGCAACGGAGCACGATAGATGCGATTATAGGGGATGAATTGCGTACGATTGTAGCGACTTGCGCCCAAAAGGGGGGTAATCCAGCAGAAGAGCTTTATAGGATAGCGCAAAATCTTGGTTATCAAAACCAAGGGATGCAAGCGAATAATCAAGTAGCAGCGCTTCAAAGCCGGCAGAATTCTGCGCGAACCTTAACAGCATCTGGTGGAGGAGGCATGACAGGTCCTATGACAAAAGACACCCTTGCCAATATGTCAGAGAAAGAATTCAACGCATGGATCTCCAATCCGAAAAATGAAGCCCGTTTTTATGAAATAATGGGTGCAGACCCTGATTAGGCAATCAGTTTTACAACATAATCCGCCTTGATGCGGGTTTTCCACCGGCTTTAAGCCGGTTTTTTTACAGCAAAGAAAGGTGAAATCAATGGCAACAACACATATAGGAACCCATGATCC
>NZ_JBHIOZ010000345.1:0-1083 GCF_042195805.1 Bartonella sp. AP57NXGY
CATAAATTTTACGAGGGTATTCGTCATTGATCGTCATGGCATCGCAGAACGCTGTGGAAGTCGGATATCCCCGCCTAGACTGATAAAACTTTTTTGATCCTTCAATGCGTAAATATCCTTTCCAGCCTTAGTTAAGGTGGATACTATTAACTCAGTCGAATTCAAATTAGAGCCCACATGCAAAGGCACCCCATTAAGCCTAATCCTATTGGATTCTAGCAAAGACAATGCAGCACGTAACTTCGTCGCAGTCATACCAAAACGCGATCTATCCCCGTTTGCCAGTACATGACACAATCTCAATGAGATTTTAGGTAATATGTCAAAATGGCGAGCAAGAGCGATGATGCCATGTCATTCGATAATATTATCACACTGGACATTTATATGTTTTCTAATAGATAATTCTATCTCTTCTCGAAGTTTTACAGAGATATTAAAATCTCTACCTTTAAAACCATCTTTTGCGCTAATGATATTTCATAACCAGACGCAAATTCCAAGACCCAGCAATATAACAATGATGTCCCGCACGTCCATTAAAATACCCTGCTTTTTCTCGCTCTAGGCATTCATAGCCCGACCACGTAAAACAGGGTACCAATTACAATATCAGACCATAAGACTGCAAGAGAAAGTTCTTTTATAAATAGACATTTTTTATCTTTCCATTGCCTCTTAAACAAGCTATCCTGTTCGTATAACAAGTTATATGTATAATACATATAACTTCTACAAAAGGAGGATTCATTATGTTCCGTGAAAATCTTTGGTAATACACTCGAGCGATTGGATAACCAGTCGCCCGTCAATAATATAGTGCGAGTTAAGAAATTGGGGGAGATAAGCTATGCAACTCGTGGATCATCCTTTTGTGAAATTCAATCAACCCAAGCCGATTTACAACTTCACATATCCGCTATTTCGCACTATTTCAAATGAATTTTACAATTACCTAGACTTTAATAAGCTAGCGCAAAGTAAGCAGATTCCACAAGCGCGTACCATTTCTCTTTATTTGCATATTCCCTTTTGTGAAACCATCTGTTCCTTCTGTCCCTTTCAGAAAGGGGCCTACAAGCA
>NZ_JBHIOZ010000346.1:0-1076 GCF_042195805.1 Bartonella sp. AP57NXGY
AAGAGGCTTCATAACAGAACATAACGCAATAAAACCGATGGTACATAAAAAAAGCAAAGACATGAAGAATGAAATGCCAATAAACCCATAAAAAATTGCTTGAAGGCGTACTTGCTTGACTGTGCTTTTAAGCCCTCCACCGACAAGATGGTTTAAAAGAGGCGCGATAAACTTATGCATTGCTTAACGACGCAGTAATTGAGAAAGAATAAAACCAACCCCTGCGGCAAACAAAACGCTTTTGCCAGGATTTTTGCGAACGCATTGATTCATGGTTTGTTCAAGATCACTAATTTTGTCTTTTGCTTGAGACATCATGTCTTCACCACTTTCTTTCGCTGAGTGATATAGTTTTTCCGCTTTGTCTTTGGCGGCGTTGAATTTGTTTGCACCAAGATCTGTTAGGGTTGAGGTAATCCCTGAAATTTCAGTGCGTAACGTTTCTAATTGTCCTTGTAGGTCTTTTTCTACGGCTGATTTATCGTGCTGTGTTGTTTTATTATGGGCCATGGTATTTTTCCCTCTTGATTCATTATATTTGTATTGGTGTGTTCATAGTGATCATTTGCATTGGAGTGAAAATTTTCACTGCTTGAGTAACGCCAAAAGCTTTTTTTGGTTCCTTTCATTTTGTCGAATTTAAAATTGTTTTTGATAAAATAAATCTTTCCTATACGATATGCTTTGTCTGTAAAGGGTCGCATCTGTTGAGAATTGTCTTATGCTTTTGCAGTAATTTAGCACCATTCTTCAGTTTCTCGTGGCGCAGTTTTTTATAAAAGTTTTTTAAAAGTGTGCTGAGGCTTATTTTTTAAGCTTGTGACAGGTAAAAAACATCGTTGTTGCGATTTTGCGGCAGAAATAATGTCATTTTTATGCTTTTGCAGAAGAAAAAGAAAATAATATTGCGGCTCTTTGCTCTCTATGTATTTGGGGGCAACACGCGCTCCCCATGATACTTTTGGTCAGTTTAAGAATATTGCGATCGTTCTTTTTTAAAAACGTAAGGTATATTTTTATTTTAGGATAGGAGAGGTACTTTAGTGCACTGGTTGTTAGAGAAGTGCATATCCTTT
>NZ_JBHIOZ010000347.1:0-1074 GCF_042195805.1 Bartonella sp. AP57NXGY
AATAATAAGAAAGACAATAAACAAGCGCAAATAATTTGGCTATAAAACCCAATTATAAAGCCTTGATAGTGCACCAACACGTTTCCCAAACATAAGCCAGCAATTCCAATTGCGATTAAATTAACGACATTTAAAGCAGCAGATGCTTCTCCAGTTGTATCTTGGAATTGTAATAAAGAAAGGCCGATAGATAATACACCACTAGCACAAAAACTCGTCAAACAACCAATCACAATCATAAGAAAAACAGAATTACGCAATAGCCTCCCCCCTCTTAAACAGAGACTCAAGCCATTTTATGATTTTCTCCATTGTCGAATATGGTTCGGTACTAAATTCCAGTTTTTCATAAAAGTTTAGTTCAAATGCGTTATAGGCACTTATTTTTTGAAAGTCATCTGTCAGCATGAATTCTATACTTGGCAGCGTTGTACCCATAGATTGAGACAAATAATAGGAAATTACTTTCCAATACATATAGGTACGCTCTCTTGCCAAATAATTTTCCAAGGCATATTTCAAGTGACAACCACTTAAAATATATTTCGGACAATGGTGCAACGGATAATAAATACAAATAGCACCGGCTTCATGTCCGAGACAAGAAGAGATATTAATATTTTTATCATTTCATAATATTATAAAAACGCTCAGTGAGCAGATCTTCCAAATTTAGTCTAGTCACAACAAGATTGGTTGCTAATTTTTGAGCAACGTGAGACCAAGCCAATCTTACTACTAAAGTTCCAATAACCTTTAAGTCAGATTCTGGATAAGCTTTTTTTAAATTTTCCACCCATATGTCTCTGTGACATATAATAATTGGCTCATCTCGTCTGAATGAACAAGATGTAATTCTAAACCAATATTATCACAAAGTTTTGAGCTCTTGAATTCTCCGTATCCTAATCTGGTATTCTTAAATCATCATAGGAACTAAGAATTTTTAAGTATTCCAACTTTTATTAAACTTTGTAACAATCTATTAGAATCTCCCCTTCACTGACTTCGACAATTATTTTCTCACCACTACAAGAACAAAAAATTATCTTTGAATTTGCTTACTTTTAGAAA
>NZ_JBHIOZ010000348.1:0-1071 GCF_042195805.1 Bartonella sp. AP57NXGY
TTCATTGCACACCCCCAAAGATTTGCTCTCTCAAACATGCCAATCCTCTGGATGTAATTTTTGTTGAAGGGAGCACTCTTTCTGTACCATCTGGTCTTTGAATGGTGATAGCAGGACAGTCCATGAAACCTTTTTTGATTTTGTCCTCAGTAAGGAATATAATCAACTGTTACAACCCATTTTTTTGCATGGGTTGTTTAGGTTGTGTTAAGAACAGGTGTTGTAAAATTCGCATGTTTAAAACCTTAATTTTACCTATAGATCTAATTGTCTCAAATTTGACTGTATAAAGTGTTTTGTATTTCTAAAGTGGATTTTTCCCCTGTCAAAAAAGTTCAAATTGCTTTATACGGTGCCTTTTTGTCGATTTAAATGCATATACAATCATAAAATGATCAGTACTTTTCACTATTTTGTCGTTTTAAGCCGCCTTTGAATTGCTACTGTTATGTTGCTCTTCACTAGGCTTGCTTATTCTCACGAATGAAATGTGCTTGCCTCCTAAAGCCAAATTACGGGTATTTTCAACTCGTAGCTATGCGAATCATGCCTTTGATTTTTGGTCTGTTAATAAGAGATTTTTGACGAGTGATGAGTTTTCGCCATGCATGTATGGAAGTAATCAAGCAACCAGTATTGTAGGCAATCAAGCGCCTTCTCCTAAGACGTCTGGAGGACACGTTGATACAAACAATAGACGGATGATTTCGCATATCGGTTGTGAGGATGGTTGCGGTTATGTTTGGCAATATTTGTCTGGTTGTTATCCAGTGACTAAATGGCATACAGGGGAGCAAGGAAGCAGTTTACGTGTAGACATAAATGTTATGTTGGGAGGAGGCGATTGGACTGGTGGCTCTAACAATGATCATCTTGTACGGAATTTTGCGCATTCTCGTTATGTAGAAGATGAAAAAATAGGCGCCCGTGGATGTAGCGAGCCACTTTATTATAATTAACGCGAGATTGATTAGAACATCATTTTATCCAGCCCCACTTTTGTGGGGCTTTTTTTATGGAGCGTCAGATGAGAAAGATATCGAAAGAAGGATTAGAGCTTATCAAACAATG
>NZ_JBHIOZ010000349.1:0-1067 GCF_042195805.1 Bartonella sp. AP57NXGY
CCATCGCTCCAAGATAAAGAATCTTGTGCAACTCCCTCTGAGACCTCCTTAATGCGAGCGTTCACATTCTTGATATTCTCATCAAGCCCTTTAAAGGCAGAACCAACATCGGTATGCGGTTTATCTGTTACTTCACCACCTTTATCAATACTAGATAAATTATAAGTTGGCCCTTTAAAAGCACCATCCTTAAATTCAGCATCTCCACCCAACAATTTTGCTATATCCATTGAAAGAATGTGAACTTGTCCTCCATTGATAACATCCGTTGAGTTTTCCGCAATCGATCCGGCGGCTACATTATGGAGCGCAACAGGTGTAGCATCCTTCCCTTTCCCAAAAGTTACATTTGTATAATCAGTTTGATTATCTGTTGTTTTATCGTAAAGAACAACAGAAGAACTATCCGACAGAAGGGTATCAGAAAGATCCTTCAAACCTTTATCAAATTGTTCTTTGTTCACAGCTTCATTGGCTTTTTCTGCTGCCTTTACACCAGAAAGAGTTCGATCCTTACCACCCTTGTTTGCGATATTGATTTCACTACCTTCTACTCCTTTACCAATGTTGATAACATCTTCATTTTTCGTAACAAGCAAATTACTGATTACATCGCTGATCGCAGTTTGAACCTTTGTGAAAAGTTTACCCACACCTGAAAATGCATCTGATACATTCTTATAGCTTGATTCAGCTTCAGTGCCATCATCATTGATAATTTTGAGCTTAAAATCAGGAACTTTCAATTCCCCATCCTTATATTCAGCGTCATCAGAAAAATATTTTGCAACCTTATCGCCCAGTGAATAAAGTTGAGAACCATTTACGGCATCCATCGATTCTTTCGTAATATCTCCTACAGCAAGCGATGTGATTTTACTTGCCTTTCTGTCATCACCTTCCCCATGCTGGGCAACAAAAGCTTTGTCAGCATCGCTCCAAGATAAAGAATCTTGTGCAACTCCTTCTGAGACTTCCTTAATGCGAGCATTCACATTCTTGATATTGTCATCAAGTCCTTTAAAGGCAGAACCAACATCGGTATGCGGTTTATCTGTTACAACACC
>NZ_JBHIOZ010000350.1:0-1066 GCF_042195805.1 Bartonella sp. AP57NXGY
AGCATCAACAAAACCCACCTTGAACGTGCATTAGCTTTAGCCAAAGAAGTAGCAAAGGTGAAGCAAGTGAGCTACGCTTTGATTGAACGGGTAGCAAAAGATTTTGATGATCACTCAGAGCTTTCTAGCGAGGAATAACCTCGCTCTTGGAAGGAGAGTTTATTTAAGTCTATTTAGAACAAAGAATAAATTGATTATTTTGAAAAAATTGAGGGGATTATGAATCATGAAATGGATAAAGAAAAAAAGTATGGGGGCAGCTGAGCCGGTGGAATTTAAAAGTCAAAAAGTTTATCAGGAAGATGAACTGTTTGAGCCCGAAACAGTTTCTTCTTGGAAAGAAGAAGGACAGATAGTAACGGGTACAAATGTGGAAAGAATGGTATCAGGAAGAGCACCTATTGGAGTCGATTTTAGACCTATTATGTTACATCCTGTGACACAAGAACAAGATAGTCCTCTCGTTGAGGTTCTCTACTCATTTTATCAAGGCAGGAGTTTGGTTGCTCCTATGAATCCAAAGACAAATTTTATCAGAAAAGTTATTTGTTGGATTTCAAAAAAAAATTCCTAAGTAGGAAAAAAGAAAGAGTAATTATTGCAAATATTGAAATAATATCCCTAAAAGGCGCTCTCTAAACTTTAATGATCACCTCCTTTAATTCCATCATATATTGTAAATGCGAGATGATTGTACAGAGACAGATGAGAAAAGAGCTCCGTCAAGAACATATCTCTTATGATTTTATCAATCTCATCTCAATTCCATTGGCTATAGTAGAAAAAGATTGATCATTAGGAGCACTCATTATGAGTAAAAACACGCTGTGACTTATGGAGAAAAATTTATGAAAAGTTATACTTTATCAGATGTTGCACAATATGTTGATATGCATAGTCATGTTATTAATTTTGGTACTCAAGATAATGCCCCTGATGATGTACGGATTAAAACAGCTGAGAACACTCTTGGTTTACAATTTACCTCTTCCTATAAGAATTTTTTAAAAAATTATGGAGGAGGAGAAATTGGAGGTGAAGAAATATTCAGTATTTATGAAATCTG
>NZ_JBHIOZ010000351.1:0-1062 GCF_042195805.1 Bartonella sp. AP57NXGY
TTTTATTCATTGATATTTTAGAATAAGAAAATAATGCTTTAACTCAAGTCTGGGGATTTATGCACTATCTTATACGGTGTCGTGCTGATATTGTTGGTTTTGTAAGACTTAAATAGATAGCAAAAAAAACGTTTTCTTGTCTTAAAAAGATAATGATGGTATCTCCATGGATAAAATAGTCGTACATATTTTCAATAAATTCATAATAAGATGGATTTAAGATCAATATATATATATATGATTTTTATAGATAATTTACCTTTTCAATTTGAATAAGAGCTTTGAGTACCGTAAGATTTTCTCATGTAAAATCTGTTGATATTAACAATGAGAGCTATCTTCTTGTACATCACAATTGGAAGAAGGCATGTGGTGGATAAAAACTATTGAAGACAGGGTGTAAAGAGATTTCTTATAAATTGTCTGAAATGCAGGCTGTTACGACATTAATAGAAAGAAAATAATATGGTGGTACTAATTTATATCTTATTTTTTGGTACCGACTTGCACCTTATTGTTATTTAAGTAAAAATGATGGTGCCCATTTTATATCTTTCATGAGGGCTGTCGTGAAATGGGGGTGATGAGTATTGTGAGATGTTTTTTACAAGCTTGTGAGTTCGTAATATAATAGCATTTTTTTCTATAAGGGTGTAACTCTATTAAAGAGAAAAAACACTTTTATCAGCAAATATTCATATTTTTTGCATGAGAGATTATTCCTAAAAAAGAATGTTCTATGCGTCCACTTTATTTGATAAAGAAGATCAATAAAGTGAAGTTTTATATGTTATGGCTTTGAAAATATTGGTATTTGATTGTTTTTGTTGAATTATTTTTATATCATTGATATGATGATTTGTATGGAAATTTTAGAAAATCTTCAGTGGATTGAGTAAGGGGTGAATATTATGACGCATACTGTTCTCGCCTTTTTATCTTGTCAATTTTTTATCATGGTAGCATAAAATACTCTATACATTAGAATTGTTCACGCCAGAAAGCGGGAATAAAAAGGACGAATATTGTTATGATTTCAAGGCGTCCAGCTAACATTAGAAA
>NZ_JBHIOZ010000352.1:0-1061 GCF_042195805.1 Bartonella sp. AP57NXGY
CCTGATACTATAGAGCCAGCTGCAAGTGATGTAAGCTTGCTGTTCTCTTTATTGTCCCCATGCGTCGCTACAAACGCACCTTTAGTCTTGCCCCATAACAATGCATCGCCTTGAACTGCTTGCGTAATATTACTTAGTTTTTCATCAAACTTTTTGACCTCATTAGACAGATGAGTGTTCACATTCTTGACACTCGTATCAAGACCCGCAAAGGCGCTACCAACATCGTTATGTGAATTAGTCGTTACTGTACCATCGTCAGAAACATTAGAGATTTTATAAGTCGGAGCTGTAAAAACACCCTCTTTAAAGGATGCTTCTCCACCTAAAAACTTAGCTACATCCTCACCGATTTTGTTAACCTGTCCACCCGTGATTGCATCACGTGAATCCTTGGCAATCTGACCATCAGCAACATTATGAAGACCAACAGCTGCCTTATCCTTACCTTTGCCTAAAGTCACACTCGTGTAATCAATGCCGCCATTCTCACCCTCTTTTTTATCGTAATGAACAACAGCTGAATCATCTGACTGAAGACTGTTAGAAAGATCCTTCAAACCTTTATCAAGCTGACCTTTGTTAACAGCTTCATTCACACGCTCTGCTTTCTTAACACCAGAAAGCGTCCGGTCTTCTTTCTTACTGTTGGCAATGTTGATTTCACTACCTTCTACTGCATCTCCAATAGTGAGACGATGCGTTGTTTTGTCTTGCTGAACAAAGCTCTCGCTTTCCACTTTGGTAATCACATTATTAACCTGTTCAGTCAATTTATTCTGAACATTCGTGATAGAACTTCCAACACCTGTAAGTGCATCTGCTACATTCTGATAATTCTTGTCAAAAGAAGTACCATCCTCACCAAACTGCTTGATCTTGAAATCCGGTGCTTTCCATTTGCCCTCTTTATCATATCCAGCACCACCACCAAAATAGGTTGCAAGTTGTTCGTTCAGCGAATAAAGCTGACTACCCGTTACGGCATCTGTTGATTTAGCGCTAATCTCACCATTTGCAAGGAACGTAATTCTACTGTTTTCTTGTGTCCTTACAGCTCT
>NZ_JBHIOZ010000353.1:0-1061 GCF_042195805.1 Bartonella sp. AP57NXGY
CTTTGGGTGTGATGCACTTTTACAAAACCGGCTCCTAGAAAGCCAAGGCACACCGCTGTTTGTATGATAAAGATATAGGCAGGCATTTGGTTGTTTCGGTGTTCTTTCTGAATGGCTTTCATCATAAAACTTGCCATCAGAGCATTTTGCACGCCGTTAGCACCCCCAAGGATGAAAAATGACAGCATCATTAACCATACAATATGTGTTAAGGAAAAGCAGAAAATTGCAAAGCCGATGATTGCAGCGGCAAGTGATGCTCCAGCGGCATTACCAAAGCGATGAAAAAGGCTGGAGAAACAGAGTGGACCAACCACGAGGCCAAGACTTAACATGCTTGTGATTACCCCATAGGTTTCTGCACTGAAGTACAGCTCAGTGCGGATGCGGACAATCGATAAGACGTTGAGAGCAGAGGTGAGGATGATGGTAATGATGAGGGGAGAAAGAGCATAGACAACATTTTTTTTACGCAAGAGACCCGTTAAATCTAGCCCTTTTTTGCTTTTTTGCGTTGTGTTTGTCGTTTGTGTATGAATTTTAAAACTTTTAAAACAGAAGAGAGTGATAAAGGTAGCAAAAAGAACCATGACTGACAACACAAACAATCCTTTTTGCCCGTTTGATATTCCATACAATACACCTCCTAACAATGGTCCGGCAATATAGCCAAGATTACGGACTGTTTGGATAATGCGGTTGATACGGTCTAATTGCTGATCATTGGTTGCAAATTCTGGGACGGAAACGAGGATAGCAGACCAAAAGAGTGAACCAGCACAACCTAGTGCGAAAGAAAGGGCAATATAAACCCAAAATTGGTTGGCGATTGCAGCTGTGGCTATAAAGAGTGCTTCAAACAATAAAACAATGGGTACTGTTCGCGCTGGTTGGAAGCGATGTAAGAGACGTGGTGCAATGGGGCCTGCACAAATTGCCCCGACAAGCCCTGCAAACAGCAGCATTGAAATAGATGCTGTGCTTTCTGCTAAGTGGAGAGCAAATGTAACTTGTGCTGTTTCATCGGCAAAGCTGCTAAAGCCCAAAACAAGGAAAAGCCC
>NZ_JBHIOZ010000354.1:0-1060 GCF_042195805.1 Bartonella sp. AP57NXGY
GTGCGTAAAGCACAATCCAACACTCTTAATATTTCTGAAGGTGTGAGAGCCGTTGTTGATAATCTCAAAAGTATTGTTCCTTCTTCTGTAAATATAGACGTTATTAATGACGATGCAATTTTTATTAAAAGCGCTCTTCATGAGGTTGAAGTTGCGTTGGTCATTGCTATTTTGAGCGTTATCTTGGTCATTTTTCTTTTTCTCAGAGACATTCGTGTAACGCTGATACCTGCTTTATCTCTTCCTGTCGCTTTGATTGGTACCATTGCGGCTATTTATCTTGTAGGGTTTTCATTGAATATTCTCACATTTTTAGGACTTGTTTTAGCAACAGGGCTTGTTGTGGATGATGCCATTGTTGTTCTTGAGAATATTGTTCGGTGGCGCAATATGGGATTAGGTTCCAGAGCAGCAGCGGTGATAGGAACACGTGAAGTATTTTTTGCTGTTTTAGCAACAACATTGACATTAGTGGCTGTGTTTGTTCCTATTTCCTTTCTTCCTGGGCAAGTTGGAGGTCTTTTTAGAGAATTTGGTTTTGTTTTGGCAATTTCTATTTTGCTTTCTTCAGTTGTTGCCTTAACGCTTTGTCCAATGTTGGCTTCGCGTTTTCTCAAAGAACATATTGAGGAAAAAGAGGAAAAGTCCCATCATTTTGCTTTTTTATATAAATTAGGTACTTTTTTTCATAAGGCATATACTTACAGTTTGCATAAGTGTTTAGAAAAGCCTTGGGCTGTTGTTTTTGCTTCACTTATTTTTGCGGGTCTTTGTGTTGGAGGCTATACGAAGCTACAACAGGAATTAACGCCAGCAGAAGACAGAGCTGTGATCTTTTTGGTTATTAATGGACCACAAGGTATTTCAACACAATATTTGAACGAGCAAATAGAGCAAATTGAAGCAAGTCTACAGCCATTACGTGATGCAGGGGAGATTGCTAACAGTTACTCTATTGCGGGTGCTGGCGGTTCACCCAATACTGCTTTTTTGATTTTATTGCTTTCATCTTGGGATAAACGTTTACGGAGTCAGCAAGAAATCGTGAAAGATATTAATG
>NZ_JBHIOZ010000355.1:0-1060 GCF_042195805.1 Bartonella sp. AP57NXGY
GGTGATATTTAAAAACAATAAATTTGATAAAATTTTACAATTTTGCCAAAAGCCAGTTTATTATAAAAGCTGTTGCTTATACGCGCTCATACAAAAGTTATAAGAAGCCCAAAAGTGCTAAAAAAGTCTTTGCTCTTTTTCAATAAGACGGATCTGCAAACAATATTCAAAAAGTGTTCGTGTGTTTGAAAGAGAATAAAAGGATATTCTTGCAATAGAGAGAAGCGTATTTGTGAATTACAATTTGTCATGATTTTCGGTAAACACTATTGTTTAGAGCGGTGAGAGAGGGCATGAAAAAATTTTTATATTCAGTTTTTTAAAGAGTGTGGTCAGTCTTTAGGGTAGTGCTTGTGTCCCTAGAGCCTATCAAGTGAGCCGCGTAAGGGTTTCAGCAAGCGAGCACCATTATACTCTTTGCCAGCGTATACTCTTTTGTCAGCGCCCCAATGTTTTGACAGCCCTTAGAACGTAAAGGGGCAAGAGAGGTATTTTATTCCTTTCTTGTACCGTTTCACTTCACACGCCAACTCTGCTTGTGATGAGCAAGCCAAGAGATTTTGTTTGACTCACTATGAGGGTTTGACATGAGAAAATCCTATGGTATTCATGATCTTTCATGAAAAACAATGAATTGTCCTTATAAATCAACGTGACAGTGCTGTTATGAAGAGAACTCCTTGCACATCTTAATAGCCCATAGAGATTTAACTGGGTATTATTTTATATTCTGTACACAGAAGTGTCTTTATAAAAATACTCCATCTTGCGCAGAAAAAAGAACAGCCCGTTAAAAAAGAAAAACATCTCAATGCTTGCTTTTCTTTTTTCCATGAGAGATTTAAACTGATAAGCCTGTCTGAAAAAAGTGCTATTTATGCCCTTAAAGATATTGCTCTTGTATCAAGATTACTTATTCGGGTGAAAATTGCAATTTTGCGAGGTAAGCATAAACGCCATTTTTTGCCACAAGTTCGGCATGGGTTCCTTCTTCCACAAGGGCGCCTTTATCCATCACAAGAATGCGATCTGCTTTTAAAATTGTTGCCAAACGATGTGC
>NZ_JBHIOZ010000356.1:0-1059 GCF_042195805.1 Bartonella sp. AP57NXGY
CAAAATAAAAGATTTTTTTCAATAATTCTATTTTTTTATGTTTTTCCTTTAAAAAACTTCTTAAATGAAGTGTTGACTCCATCGATTATATATATGCCATTACAGCATAACAAATATGCGACTCTTGCTCTATTTTTTCCATTTAAGCCAAACGAATTTCGCAGAAAATATTCCCCTACGATCAACAACTTTTCTCAATGTGGAAAACATATCAATCTTACATCTCATGTAAGAGGGAGCATTATGCGGTTAACATTTCATCCACACACAATATGAGAGAATAAGTTGAATTCTCTGATACAAAGGGAATACCAACCTACCCAATGATCTATTCTCAACAAAGCAACACTCTCACCACTTCAATACCAGTATTTTAGTTTGAGTATACGAACACAATTTACATTCTAGATTAAATGTATCAAATAAATAATGAACATAAAATCTATGAATAAACAATGGTTTAACTGTACATGCTTCAAACAAAGAACAAAATTCTATAATCATGCGTTATTAATTCTTTTGTAAATATTTTATACAGATATCAAAAATCGTACCATTGCTTTCAATACAAGAAACCGACATAAAAAGTTTCATATTGAATGACCAAAATAGTCTTTTACAAATTGCGATATTAGAGCAAAAACTTCATTGGCTAATTATACGAAAAAATAAAATAGAAAATGCATTTTAATAAATATAAAAGCAAATTGTTTTATAAAAGAATATGACAAAAACTGATAAATCAACTTATGATCATGTATTTATGATTCAGATATTGAGTTCAATTTTGCACAATCATTTGAAAAAAACGATAAGATTAAAGTTTATGCGAAACTGCCTAAATGGTTTAAAATTGATACATCTCTTGGATCATATACTCCCGATTGGACTGTATTATTCGAGCAAAATGGGCAAGAAAAACTGTATTTTGTTGTGGAAAGCAAAAGAAGTATTTTCGAAGACATGTTGCGCGTTCTGGAAAAAGCAAAAATCCATTGCGGTCATGAACATTTCAAAGCTTTGGGAGAAAATACCCAATATATTGTTTCTGATAATTAT
>NZ_JBHIOZ010000357.1:0-1059 GCF_042195805.1 Bartonella sp. AP57NXGY
TTTCTAATGTTAGCTGGACGCCTTGAAATCATAACAATATTCGTCCTTTTTATTCCCGCTTTCTGGCGTGAACAATTTTAATGCATAACACTTTATTTTACCAAAATAAAAGGTATGAACAATATGCGTAATAATATTCAACCTTCACTCAATCGACCGAAAATTTTCTGAAATTTCAATCAAATTATCATATAGATGATTATACAAGTTAACATAAAAATAATTCGGCAAGAACAATCAAGTACCAAGAGCTTTCACATTCATAACATATAACTCTTTACTCTATTAAGCCCTTTTATCGTTAAAAATGGGCACATAAAACATTCTTTTTTTTATGAATAATTTCTAATGCAAAAAATATGAATATTTGCTAATAAAAATGTTTTTTCTCTTTAATAGAACAACATCTTTATGGAAAATAGAATGCATTCTATTACAAATTTACAAGCTTGTTAAAAAACATCTCACAATACTCATCTTATTCATTTCACAACAATTCTTATAAAAGGTATAAGATATAATTGGTCCCATCATTTTTACTTAAATAATAAAGTGCATACCGAAACCACAACATAAGATACAATTAGCACCATCATATTATTTTTCTGCTGTTAATGTTGCAACAGACTGCATTTCAGACAATTTATAAGAAATCTCTTTACACCTTTCTTAAATAGTTTTTATCCGCCACATGCTCTCTTCCAATTGTGATGTGCAAGAAGATAGCTCTCATTGTTAATATCAACAGATTTTACATAAGAAAATCTTACGGTACTCAAAGCTCTTATTCAAATTGAAACGGTAAATTATCTATAAAAATCATATATATATATTGATCTTAAATCCATCTTATTATGAATTTATTGAAAATATGTACGACTATTTCATCCATGGAGATACCATCATTATCTTTTTAAGACAAGAAAACGTTTTTTTTTGCTATCTATTTAAGTCTTACAAAACGAACAATATCAGCACGACCCCGTATAAGATAGTGCATAAATCCCCAGACTTGAGTTAAAGCATTATTTTCTTATTCTAAAATATCAATGAATAAAA
>NZ_JBHIOZ010000358.1:0-1058 GCF_042195805.1 Bartonella sp. AP57NXGY
TACACGCTCTCCAGAAACCACGGCGCCTGCCAATGTGGTGTTTGCCCCACTCGTGGTATGAACAGTACCTGTGCCAACAATATGGCTGTTCTTTTGTTGAACCTGTTCACTGGAACCTTCCCCTTGACTAAAAGCAGCACTGCCTGTTACCCCTGCGCCACCAGTACCATAACTGGCTCCAATATTCATTGAAGCGCTTTGGTTATGGTTTTGTGTGCTTTTCTTGTTTTGCGCACTTTCAAAGGTAATATGCTGTCCTGCTTCCAAGTTGATATTCCCGCTCTGCGGATCATTTGCATAAACAGGATTGGTGCCAGCGATAATATCAGCTCCAACACCATGGATGCTGCCTTTGTGGGCTTTCATATTGACAGAACGCCCAGCTTCTATGCTATTGGTTACAGCAGTAGATGTCTGAGAAGACTTCTCTTCCTTTTCAGTCTTAAAGCCTACGGTAACACTGGTAGAAATATCCACCATCTTGAGAAGGGAATCTTTTGTTGATCCGCTCTTTATCCCATTATAGAGATCTTTGCCTTTGTTATAGAGATCTTTGCCTTTTAGACCAAGAATGATGCCATTGCCGATTTTGTGTTTTGTATCCCCATGACCAAAATGTTTTCCTGCATCCTTTATATCTTGTATGGTACTAAGAATGCCAACATTGACAGAACCTGTAACACCAGCAAAGAAATTTTCATGTTTTTTTTGTGTCTTAGAGATATCTTGGCTTTCCGAAAGCGTGATATTATTACCGGCATCAATGTTCACATCACGATTTGCCGAAACAATAGCTGCTTGCATATTTACATCATTGTCAGCAGTAATCTGCACATCTCGGCGTGCCATGATGTGTGATTGTGCGGAAGTGGTTTCCCATTGATCGCCCGTATCTTTGACGCTTGCAACCCCAACACCCAAAGAAACACTACTGCTGCTCTTTCCAAACTGAATGCCAAAACCTGAACGCTTTTCTTCAGAATTTGACTTATGGCTATTATGACCCACAAGCACATTGACATCACGAGCTGCCGAAAGGTTAATATTCTCACCTGCAA
>NZ_JBHIOZ010000359.1:0-1052 GCF_042195805.1 Bartonella sp. AP57NXGY
CGTGATCATGGGATAGATTTGCGTCCAGAAGATTTTTTTTATCCCGAGCGCTTGCAGAGATTAATGCAAGAGCAACACCCCCCAATGACTACATTTGCAAAAAGTTCCGGCGTTGATAGCGCGCGTGAGACTTTGCAGCCTTAAGGAGGTGATGATGGCTGTAGAAAAGAAATACGAACTTACTGATGAAACAATTGAGTTTGCTGGAAAAACTATTCACCGCATTCGTGCATTGAGAAGCTTTGGAAAAGTTAAAGCAGGTGATGTTGGTGGTTTTGTAGAGAGTGAAGGCAACCTCTCTCATGAGGGCGATTGTTGGGTTGGGAATAGGGCATGGGTTTATGGTGATGCACGTGTTTTTGGCAATGCCAAGGTTCTTGGTTTTTCTCATGTTTATGACAATGCCCGTGTTTATGAGAATGCCAATGTTCTTTTAGCAGCTGCGATTTATGGCAACGCCAAGGTTTGTGGTAATGCGCATGTATTTGGCAATGCCAAGGTTTGTGATGAAGCTGCGGTTTTTGGTAATGCTTACGTTTACGATAATATCCATGTTTATGGCAGCGCCAAGGTTTATGGCAACGCCAAGGTTTGTGGTTATGCCAAGGTTTGTGATGCTGCTAAGGTGTTCGGTCATGCCGTGGTTTATGGTAAGGCCAAGATTTATGGAAATGCATATGTTTGCGGCACTGAAGAATATGGTGGCGACAGAGTTTATATGTGTTCACATAATGCAAATGAAGCGCATAAGAATGATGATGGTAAGCCTCGTGTAGAGCTTATACCGCCGTTGGCACTGCTTGAAATTGGTAAAGTTTTAGAGTTTGGGGCAAAGAAGTACGGAGCAAACAATTGGCGTAATGGCATGCACTGGAGCAGGTTACACGGTGCTGCTTTACGTCATTTATTAGCATGGTTTGGTGGAGAGCATAAGGATGCTGAGAGTGATTTATCACACTTGGCACATGCGGCTTGTTGCATTCTTTTTTTAATGGAATGCGAAGCACAACAGATTGGTCATGATGACCGCCCTCATAAAAATTAAAGGAGAT
>NZ_JBHIOZ010000360.1:0-1049 GCF_042195805.1 Bartonella sp. AP57NXGY
CGCAAAATAGATGACAATAAAGAGGAAGAACGGCATAGTCGACGTGCTAATCCTGCTAAATCAGAAATACGTGTACCAAAAGTTGTCAAAGGAGCTGATGAGCGGCGACGCGGAAAGCTAACTCTGAATAGTGCACTGGATGAAGAAGGAAACGCACGTGGGCGCTCAATGGCTGCAATGCGGCGTAGACAGGAGAAGTTTAAGCGTGCACAAAATCAAGAACCAAGAGAAAAAATTTCTCGCGAAGTTGTTCTTCCTGAAACGATTACCATTCAAGAGCTCGCACAACGTATGACGGAGCGTTCTGTTGATGTGATTAAATTCTTGATGAAACAAGGACAAATGATGAAACCTGGCGATGTTATTGATGCAGATGTTGCCGAACTCATCGCTGTTGAATTTGGCCATACTGTTAAACGTGTTTTAGAATCTGACGTAGAAGAAGGTATCTTTAATATAAAAGATAATCCTCAAAACATGCAGCAGCGTCCCCCTGTTGTAACCATTATGGGCCATGTTGACCACGGAAAAACTTCTCTTTTGGATGCTATTCGTAAAGCAAATGTTGTTTCTGGCGAAGCAGGAGGTATTACGCAGCATATTGGTGCCTATCAAGTAGAACAGAACGGTCAAAAAATTACCTTTATTGATACACCAGGACATGCTGCATTTACGGCTATGCGTGCACGTGGAGCTCGTGTTACTGATATTGCTGTTCTCGTTGTAGCCGCTGATGATAGTGTTATGCCCCAAACGATTGAATCAATCAATCATGCGAAAGTCGCTGGTGTACCTATCATTGTTGCTATCAACAAAATTGATAAACCAGCTGCGAATGCACAAAAAGTACGTACAGAACTTCTACAACATGAAGTGTTTGTTGAAACTATGGGCGGTGAAACTTTGGACGTTGAAGTTTCTGCTAAAACTGGTCAAAATCTTGATAAACTTCTCGAAGCTATCCTTCTTCAGGCTGAAATGCTTGATCTGAAAGCAGATCCTCAACGAACTGCAGAGGGCGTTATCATTGAAGCCAAATTGGATCGCGG
>NZ_JBHIOZ010000361.1:0-1049 GCF_042195805.1 Bartonella sp. AP57NXGY
GATTTGAAATAAAAAATGGATAGAAGGTAATGCTCCATTTATAAAAAAAGACTTGTTATCAAGAAAAAGCATTACTTTAATCAAAGTTGGCAAAGAATTTATGGTTTATTGAAAATAAACTTCTTGGATTTAGATGAAAACTTTACTCGCTATTTTGTTGAATGCAATTGACTTTAACCATGAAATTTCAAAAACCCCTTCCCTTCCTCAAATAAGTATTGAAACATTCATAAGTGTTGTGAATCCTGAAAGAGAAAGCATAAAAGTTTGAAAAAATTATCGCGGATGATGATGAATCTGGATTAATACAACCTTTATCCGTGTTTATCCCTGCACTGATAATTTTTTTCTCCACACAAATTTTAAAGGACAAAGACTCTACCCAATCTGATCTGTAAACAATCTAGATTTTTATTGAGCTCATTCCCCTTGATAACAACTTATGTGATTCACTTATACAAGGCTTACCCTAAATATTCACCACGTGCTTTCAGAATACTGTGTCAAAAAGGCTTACATACCTTATATCACCACACCTCAAATGTCGGTCTTTTATGGTACAACAGAATAAGCTAACAATTATAAATTGTGTTGCAAATTATAGATACACTCCGTTTAAAAGAAAAACATTGAAAAAATAAGAGAGGTTTTATTATAAAACTTTTTTACTGTTGTAGCTTGCTTTAAAGCAAGCTTTGCTATTTTTTCTACATTTAGAAACTAAAATGATATTCCTCCAATACCTTAACTGCTTGAAGAGTTTATAAATGCACAACGTTAGTGCCTATATAAGGCTATAATTTCAATATGCAAAAAAACAGATGAAAAGCAAAATGACATTCCTCTTTCTTTTAACCGCTAAAATAGAAAAATACGACATATAATTCTGATAAATATTTTTACAAAAATATCTTTTAATATACATTTTAATATTTTGATTTATAATCATAATTTGTTATTTTATATCTTAAACAAAAGATAAGATGTAATTTGCTTATTGCAAATTTTCTTTATATTTATGATGAATCAATCAAAAGCGCTTGTTGTAC
>NZ_JBHIOZ010000362.1:0-1047 GCF_042195805.1 Bartonella sp. AP57NXGY
TGCTTTTTTGATTTTATTGCTTTCATCTTGGGATAAACGTTTACGGAGTCAGCAAGAAATCGTGAAAGATATTAATGCAAAGGTTAAACAGTTTCCCGCAGTTTTTGTGTTTGCTGCGCAGGGAAATTCTCTAGGTGTGAGCGGAACTGGGCAAGGGTTGCAATTTGCAATTCTTGGCAATGATTATGCAATATTACAACCCATTGCTGATAAGCTGGTAAGTGCTTTACAAGATGATCCGCGTTTTATTCGCCCACGCCTTACTGTTGATGCAACACAACCGCAATTTTTTATTGAAATCAATCGAAAAAAAGCCTCCGATTTAGGGATTGATATCACCAATTTGGGCGATACATTACAAACAATGTTGGATGGTAAAAAGATTGGTTCCATTAACGTGGATGATCATTCTTACGATGTTAAATTGATATCGCGTACAAATTCTATGAAGAGTCCTAGCGATTTAGAAAATATTTTTTTAAAAACCAAAGACAATCGATATGTTCCTTTATCGGTTATTGCGCGTTTACATGAAAAAGCTATTGCTCCTCAATTAAAACGGGAAAAACGCATGAGTGCTGTTATTTTAAGCGCAAATCTTACTCCAGATATCGCTTTAGGGGAAGCTTACCAAACTGTACAGAAAATTGCTTCTCCTTTGTTATCAAAAGGAACCTATTTGGTTCCCTTAGGGGAAGCCGAAACGCTTAATGAAACATCTTCCAATTTTATGATTGTTTTTGGCATTGCCTTTTTGATTATTTTATTGATTTTGGCAGCTCAGTTTGAAAGCTTTATTTCAGGATTCATTATTATGGCCACTGTCCCATTAGGGATTGGTTGTGCTGTAATTGCTATGCTATTAAGTGGTGTAAGTCTTAATATTTACAGCCAAATTGGATTAATTTTGTTAATTGGTGTTATGGCAAAAAATGGTATTCTCATTGTTGAATTTGCAGATCAATTACGCGATCAGGGAAGAAGCGTGCGTGAAGCCGTAGAAGAAGCAGCAAACATTCGCCTTCGTCCAGTTTGTATGACAATGAT
>NZ_JBHIOZ010000363.1:0-1047 GCF_042195805.1 Bartonella sp. AP57NXGY
TGCTTTTTTGATTTTATTGCTTTCATCTTGGGATAAACGTTTACGGAGTCAGCAAGAAATCGTGAAAGATATTAATGAAAAAGTTAAACAGTTTCCCGCAGTTTTTGTGTTTGCTGCGCAGGGAAATTCTCTAGGTGTGAGAGGAACTGGGCAAGGATTACAGTTTGCAATTCTTGGCAATGATTATGCAACATTACAACCCATTGCTGATAAGCTGGTGAGTACTTTACAAGATGATCCGCGTTTTATTCGCCCACGCCTTACTGTTGATGCAACACAACCGCAATTTTTCATTGAAATCAACCGAAAAAAAGCCTCCGATTTAGGGATTGATATCACCAATTTGGGCGATACATTACAAGCAATGTTGGATGGTAAAAAGATTGGTTCTATTAACGTGGATGATCATTCTTACGATGTTAAATTGATGTCGCGTAAAAATTCTATGAAGAGTCCTAGTGATTTAGAAAACATTTTTTTAAAGACCAAAGACAATCGATATGTTCCTTTATCGGTTATTGCGCGTTTACATGAAAAAGCTATCTCTCCCCAATTAAAACGGGAAAAACGCATGAGTGCTGTTATTTTAAGCGCAAATCTTGCTCCGGGTATTGCTTTAGGGGAAGCTTACCAAACGGTACAGAAAATTGCTTCTCCTTTGTTATCGAAAGGGACCTATGTAGTTCCCTTAGGGGAAGCTGAAACACTTAATGAAACATCCTCCAGTTTTATGATTGTTTTTGGCATTGCCTTTTTGATTATTTTATTGATTTTGGCTGCTCAGTTTGAAAGCTTTATTTCAGGATTTATTATCATGGCCACTGTCCCATTAGGGATTGGTTGTGCTGTAATTGCTATGCTATTGAGTGGTGTGAGTCTGAATATTTACAGCCAAATTGGATTAATTTTGTTAATTGGTGTTATGGCAAAAAATGGTATTCTTATTGTTGAATTTGCAGATCAATTACGTGATCAGGGAAGAAGCGTGCGTGAAGCCGTAGAAGAAGCAGCAAACATTCGCCTTCGTCCAGTTTGTATGACAATGAT
>NZ_JBHIOZ010000364.1:0-1046 GCF_042195805.1 Bartonella sp. AP57NXGY
ATAACAGAAAAAGGCAGTGTAACAGCAGAGCATGTTTTACTTGCAACAAATGGGTATAAACTTGGTCTGGAGCGTTTTATTGAAAAAAATATTGTTTCTATTCGCTCTTATATTGGAGCAACGGACCCATTACCAAAGCATAGTTCAATTCTTATAGGGGGGGAATCGGTTGATGATTCCCGTTTTATGGTTCGCTATTTTCGCAAAAGCATTGATAATCGTCTCTTATTTGGTGGTGTAGAAAGTTATGATAATAAGCATCCTCTAAATTTAGATGAACGTATAAAACGGCAAATTGTTGAAATTTATCCTCAATTACATTCTATCAATTTAAGCCATCGGTGGGGAGCAACGGTTGCCATCACAGTTGAACGCATGCCCTATGTTCGCCAACTTTTCTCAAGGATGACTTATTGTGGTGGTTATTCAGGGCATGGCGTTATGCTGGCTCCTTTCGTGGGAAAATTATACGCAGAATGGTTAACTGGAAAATATGAACGTTTTTCCTATTTCCAAGACTTAAAGATTTCATCTTTTCCGGGGGGACGCGTTTTGCGTTATCCGCTTATATTTTTAGCAATGCGTTGGTTTTCTTTATTGGATCGCCTTTAATGTAAACATTGCTTGAAATGAAGAAAATTAATGGCTTATTTAGTATCTGTCTGCTTTAATGATGAAAGCTTTTATAAGTGATATGGGATTTCATAATCGAATAGAAAAATAAACAAGTTCATGGTGCGTAAAATTATTCCAGTTTCTTCCTTTGATTGTATTGTTTTTGGTGGCAATGGTGATCTGGCGTTGCGCAAGCTTTTGCCGGCTTTGTATCATTGTCAGTGTGCTGGGCAATTCAGTGAGCCAACACGTATTATTGGGGTTTCGCGTACTTCCTTAAGTTGTGAAGAATATCAAAATTTTGTCCGCATTTCTTTAGAAAAACATATCCATCCAAAAGATCTCAATTCAACAGAACTCAATCGTTTTCTTGCACGTTTAACTTACGTTTCTGTTGATGTTACCTCAAATCGAGGGTGGGAGGATTTAGC
>NZ_JBHIOZ010000365.1:0-1044 GCF_042195805.1 Bartonella sp. AP57NXGY
CTTCTTCATCCCATTGTTTAATCCATTTTGGCGATATTTTTTGAGTTTTTTTAACAAGCCTTTGTTCCCATTGTGCAATAATATCTTGGTATATCGCGCACTCTCGATCTTTTAGCTGCCATAATTTCTCATATTGCTCAAGTTGTTCACTTAATTGCTTTTTCTGATAATTTGCTAACCAAAGACTATAGATTATGCTCCCTATTATAACTATTCCTACTATAACTATGAAAGTATCGTGATCACTCATTCTTGCTTTCTTTTATTCTCACCAGTATTTAACGCAGCTCTTTTATCGATCCCTCGATATTGTATCAATATGTATATAATTGATTCAGGATTTGCTATATATTCTATTTTTATGAAAAAAATAAACAAAATATAGATATTTTTATTGGTAAAATAAAACAATTTGTATTTAATTGTACTGCTCTAATGATTTATGCACTTTTAAGAAGAGCTTTATAATTCTTAAAATGCACTCCCACAATATTGGTTCAAAGTACTCAAAAGCCTAACACAGCAAAACATGGCTGCGTGCTCACCTTGTTTTATAAAATTGATAAAAAGCGTCTTTCTACTCATTTATCGGCTCTTTTTTAGTAAAGCGACATCATCATACACTTTCCTAATCCCCTCAATATTACTACAGCCCCTAAAACTTGAGACGCTTCATGAAGAAGACTTATTCTTTCTTTAAGTATTTTTACTTCACGCAATCTTCCCTGCTTGGTATATGCAAGAGACATGGTTTTGACTAATGCAACATAATCAAATTTGAAACGAGAAATTCCATGTAAGATCTTTCATGAAAAACAATGAGTTATCATTATAAATCAACGTGACAGTGCTGTTATGAAGAGAACTCTCCCCTTAATTATTCATAGAGATTAACGTGGCATCGTTTTACATTCTATACACAGAAGTGTCTTTATAAAAATGTCAGGCAGAAAAAAGAACAGCCCGTTAAAAAAGAAAAACATCTCAATGCTTGCCTTTCTTTTTTCCATGAGAGTTTCAAATTGATAAGCCTGTCTGAAAAGA
>NZ_JBHIOZ010000366.1:0-1044 GCF_042195805.1 Bartonella sp. AP57NXGY
ATAGGGAGCAATGGATATCCAAAGCTGAATATGCGAATTTTACATAAGATGAAAGAGGTTTTGGATGATCAAATTAATTCTGCGCGCATCAAAGGAAAACAAGGATATGCGCGAGATTTGACTCTGTTCAAACAACGCATTTTGGACGTTTTGGATACGTCCTCTCCAGATTATGCTAAAGCACGGAAAATTTATTATGACGAGCGTACTATCGGTAATGCTTTGGAGCAAGGAAAAAAAGCACTGAATAAGAGCGTTAATCTCGACACAATCAACAGTCAACTTTCGGATTTTGGGTTGATGGAAAAAGAGGCTTTTCAAAAAGGTATACGGTCGCAACTAGAACATGCGGCAGGCAATGCACAGAATTTTGACCACAATCTTTTGAGTTTGTTTGACACAAAAAATGGTCAAGAAAAATTACAGCGTATTTTTGGTGAAGATAAAGCTAAGCAACTTATGAAAGTGTTGCGACCAGAAGTGGAAAGAACAAAGCTTTTTGCACGCTTGCCAAACCATATAGGTGAAGTGGAAGAGAGGGGGAAACAACAGACTATGGGTATAGGAAAGATTGCTTTCATCAAGGCAGTTGTAAAAAATTTCGCAAGAGAATTTGGACGCAAATTCTCAAGCGTCCATAAAGATACTGAGAGAGATATTGCAGCGCTTATAACAGCGCGGGAAAAAGGAGATTTTGGGTTAGCAAGAGAAAAAGCTGTTGAATTAATTAAGACGTTTCATGAAGCAGAAAAGAAACGCTTAATAACACGAGAAAATTATACGAAATTCATTAATTTTGTTGGCATTCTTTTGAATAGCAGCGTTGATAGAACGGTTATAAACTAATGATCAATTTTCATCCTAATGTGAAGCGTGCTATCTCACAGGCAGCACAAAAATATGGTTTACCAGAAAGCTTTCTTGAACGTGTTGCTATGATAGAAAGTAATGGTAATCCAAATGCAAAAAATAAGAACAGCAGTGCAGGGGGGCTGTATCAATTTCTCGATTCAACAGCAAAACACTATCAACTGAATGACAAGT
>NZ_JBHIOZ010000367.1:0-1039 GCF_042195805.1 Bartonella sp. AP57NXGY
TTATCAAGATAAAGGTGGCAAAGAATCTCTCTGCAAGAAACTGACCTTTTATCGCCCCACTTTTAAGCATGCCAAGCAATTAGCGGTGCTCATTGGACCACAATTGACAGAGCTGCTGCTTCCTGAGTTTGGAGAGCAAAAAACCACTTTGAGCAATGATGTGCTTATCACGAAGCTTTCTCAAGTTTTGTTCACAAGTGAGGCAACAGAAGGCATCACAGCACTTTTGGCTGATATGTCACATGAATCTATTGAATTGATTGATCGAGTTGATGTGATGGATATTGTCGCAATATTGAAGGCTTTTTTTGCTTTTTTTACGCAACGCCAATCCTCTCTGCCAGACAATTTGGGGCAGAACTAGCTCTTTATTATCACTGGGCGCCTTCAGAGATTAACCAGATGGATTGGCTGGATGTGATTGCCTATCGAGAAGAACTCGCGCGCCTGAAAGCTCAAGAATATGAAAGCCATCAGTTAGGATAAGAGACGATCATGGATGTTTCTCTTGTTGTGCGTTTTGTTAATCATCTGCAAGAGGGGATCGCTTCTGCCAAGCGAGATCTTGCAGCCTTTAGTTCAGATGTTGCGCATTTCCAAAACAAGACAAGGCAGCATTTTAAAGGGTGGTTTGACCCTGAGCATCTTAAGAAAGCTACAGCCCATGCAGAAAATGCTTTTATCCATGCGCGTGGACGTATGGTGGGGGCGATTGCGCAAACAGCAACCTTAATTGCACCGCTCTATAAAGCCATGCAATTTGATCAATCGATGAAAGGCTTGGAAAAGGTTCTTGATGCCCCCCTTGATCGCTTAAAGGAATTGCGCCGTTTTGCGCTTGAAACCTCCACTAAGATTCCGCTAGCGGCACGTGAAGTTTTAGAACTGATGACCAGTGCTAGCCAAGCAGGGATTGGCGAACAAGATCTAGAAGCTTTTAGCATTTATGCTGCCAAAGCGGCTGTTGCTTTTGATATGACGGGAGATCAGATTGGGGAGCGCTTTGCCAAATTGCGCAATGTCTTTAAGCTTAATCAGG
>NZ_JBHIOZ010000368.1:0-1036 GCF_042195805.1 Bartonella sp. AP57NXGY
GGCTTTGGGTATTTTGCTCTGGTTCAATGGCGCAAACATTAACTTGGGATACAGGGGCGATGACTGTTTGGGCAATGCGCATGCCCCGTTGGATTGAAAAGTCTTCTTGGCCTAAATTGATAAGAAGGACTTTGACTTCACCACGGTAGTCACTATCAATCGTTCCTGGAGTGTTGAGGCATGTGATGCCGTGTTTTAAGGCTAAGCCAGAGCGTGGACGTATTTGTGCTTCAAACCCAAGGGATAAATGAAAAATGAGACCTGTTGGAATAAGAGCACGCTGCCCAGGGGCAAGAACAAGCGTTTCTTCTTCTCCAATTGCTGCCCGTAGATCAAGACCCGCAGAACCTGCTGTCGCGTAGCAAGGAAGTTCTAAACCTTGTCCGTGTGCAAGACGCTGAACAAATAAAGTCTGGGCATGTGAAGATTGAGAAGAGACAGGATGATTGTTTAAAGGGGCGTTGGTTTCAGTGTGCGACATGATCGAGGCATTTCCAAAATATGAGGTCTAGAAGAAAATGATACTTTAACAAAAGATATCTATAAAACCAAGTCGATAAAGGTGTGTGGATATAGGTTGTCCCCAGAGCTTGCTTATCATCTTTGGCTGACCTAAAATATTCTACAACACCACCTAACATCATCAATGGCATCATCAAGGATGGCTTATGCCTAGGGGCATGCGCTTATTTGAGATCTAAATTATGGTTACAGATAAGATTTTTTAGATACTACCGATAAGTATACCCGTGGCAAAAACCAGAGCTCCCCCAATGATAACCTGTAAAGAAGCGCGCCAAAAGGGAGTTGACATGAATTTGTTCTGAATCCAGACGATGGCGCCTAGTTCGAAAAAAACAATGATAAAAGCAATAATTGTCGCTACATAAAAAGAGTTGATTAAA
This sequence comes from Bartonella sp. AP57NXGY, assembly GCF_042195805.1. NCBI lineage: Bacteria > Pseudomonadati > Pseudomonadota > Alphaproteobacteria > Hyphomicrobiales > Bartonellaceae > Bartonella > Bartonella sp. AP57NXGY. The sequence goes on from NZ_JBHIOZ010000368.1 coordinate 906, forward strand.
TAGGGAAGCGTATGGCCTAATCCTCCTAATGTGGTCATAATGCCGCTGGCAAGGCCTCTTTTTAATGGCGAACCACGCCCTGATAATTTTCCGTCATCATGGGCTGCTTCTGTGAAACCCATTGAAAGTCC
>NZ_JBHIOZ010000369.1:0-1034 GCF_042195805.1 Bartonella sp. AP57NXGY
TATTTGGGTTTTGCATCATCATAATGCGTAAATTGGAAAAAAAGATCCAGAAACGAGAAGAGGCAATCTCTGTGTGAGAGCAAATAAGCTCTCTGTCACACGGGTCTTTTCAAAGAGTGAGAGGGGAATACATGAAGGAGCAAAATTGGGCATCAGAGCAAGAAACGCATAAAGGAGCGCATTCTTTTTCGCTCCAGCACGTGTTGCTCTCAGCAAAGGATTATAAAATTATCTTTGCTATTGCGGTTCTCATTATCATGTGGAAAATGGTTCTAGAAATACCAGGTGTATTGAATTGGCAGCTGACAGGGTGGCAATATGTTGTGCATGCCGTTCTCTTTAAAACAACGGACATTATAATGGTCTGTGCACTTTTCTTGATTCCGGTGATGTTACGGCTTCGCACCAAAGTGACGGGTGAGTTGTACAAAAATATTCAGAAACTAGAAGAAGCAATCTCTGTAGGAGAGCACATAAGCTCTCTGTCGCACGGGCTTTGTAAAGACTGAGAGGGGAAAAATGAACAGTGATCCTATAGCCGTATTTCTATTAGATCCCCTGTTTTGGGTGATGATTGTTATTTGCATGATCATTATCATGCTTGTTTTAGCTCTTTATACCTCTGTCTTCAAACGGATGAAAATGAATTTTCAAGTGAAAGGCGCGCTGGAAAGAGTGCTTAAAGAAAATGATCTTGCAACGCAGCAGTTTTGGAAAGATGAAGCCGTGGTGCAGAAGAGGCGTTTGCAACTAAAGGAAAAAGAGTTCTCTGCCGATTATGATGATGATGAAATTCTCACGATAGAAAGTGCAACAGGGCTTTTAAAAAGCTTGGGATGGTCGGTGGAAATCGAGGGAAAGGGAGATTATTTGGCAACCCTCTTTTTACCAGATCGCGAAGTGCAGTTTCTTTATAACGAGCAACGAGTGGAAGAGTTTTCGCCTTTTGATCGCGGACTTTTAATTATGAGCGGTATTTTTGCGGCGGCTTGTCAGACGATTAATCCGCATAATTCTGGGGTTGTGCCAACGGT
>NZ_JBHIOZ010000370.1:0-1033 GCF_042195805.1 Bartonella sp. AP57NXGY
GTTTGCACTTCAAGCCCCCCTCCGGTTGCGAGCGCCCTCGCATTGGTATTCCGGGAGGTTGGATTCACTGAACTTAAACAGTCTCTTGTTTTTAGTGCTTAAAGCACTTGGACATAACAAAAGCCCCCGGAATTTCCGGGATAGCCATAATTGTTTATGTGTTAAGTTTTAAGGAATCCAACTCCTTATTGACCGCTGCGTAGACGACCAAAAAACACAGGCCAATTCATAAAGTAATTTCAGGAGATTGGCAAGAAAAATCAATATCCCATAAAATGGCGTGATTTGGAGGGGTGTGGAGTGCTGGTTTGAATTTGACTTAAGGGGGTATATGAATGGAATAATATTAATTGTTACTCTTTTGCTTAATCAGAAATCAGCCACAAGATTGCTTTTTGTTTTTTCGGCTGGAGTTCTCTAAAATTTTTCAAAAGTGAATGTTCTTTTTCGCTGTATGTTTCTTGATCATAGTGTGAGGCATGTGTTGAAAGATTTTCTTTTGTGGCAATATCTGCATAAAAAAAGCTTATGGGAACTTCTAGTTTTTGAGCGATTTTGAGTAAACACCCTGCGCTTACACGATTGAAGCCTTTTTCATATTTTTGGATTTGTTGGAAACTGACACCTAAATAGCTTCCTAATTCTTTTTGCGAAAGGCTCATTGAAATGCGTCTGTGGCGGATTCTTTTACCTATCAAAATGTCGATAAAATTTGGATTTTTAGTTGGCACTTCAAGCCCCCCCTCCGGTTGCGAGCGCCCTCGCATTGGTATTCCGGGAGTCTAAAAGTACTGAACCCTAGTCAGCTTTTTTGCTTTTAGTGCGGAAACGCACCTGGACATAGCAAAAACTCCCGGAATTCCGGGATACCCACAAGAGTGGGTTCAATTGTACGCTAGGGTTTAGGGCTTTTAGTTCCCTGTTGATCGTTGCGTGGACGATCAAAATTACACTTTAAGTGATAAAGTAATTTCAGAAGATTGGCAAATGAAAATAGTTTTTATTTATAAACTTTATTTTTTAATGAGAGGCT
>NZ_JBHIOZ010000371.1:0-1028 GCF_042195805.1 Bartonella sp. AP57NXGY
GATGATAAGGCAAGAGATAAATGGGTAGAATTTGCAACAGAGCAGTTTATAAACACGCAAGAGGCACTAAAAGAAGCGCAATGCCTCTATAGACAGTATAATCTTCACGCTGCGCTACAGTACCTCGTTATAGAAGATCAAACGCTACCATATCTTGTGAATTCATTACGCGTTGCTCTTAATGCGCTTCAGAAGTACTTTTCAAAAAAGTAGATGTGAAAGATATATATATCCATATATATATGGTATTGCAATAATAACTAAGGCGGTCATTATTGCAAATAAAAACGCAGAAATCTTTAATCTAAATCGCCAGAGTATGTTAATCGGAAGAGACATTATGGTGATTATTATGAAGCCTATTACAAACCATTCTATTCTATTGTTTTTATTAAAATAACGTCTTAGTATACGAAGATAGTTGTTTGCCTCTATAGAAATTATTCTAAATGGACCTGTAGAGATTTCTTTAGGGATGTCGTTATAAATATAATCCAACATTCCTTCTGAAATACAAGTAATAAAAGAGGACCGTTTTTGTAGATCACGAAAAACGGCAATTTGCCCCTTTGGGCATGGAGATTCCGAAGAAACATGTTTTGTTAATGGTTGACTACTTACATGACTAGTGAATAAGATACTTATTATTCCGAATAAGGAAATTTTCTTTAAATACGATAATAACATTAGATTTTATCTTGTTTTTCATTGTTGCATCTTCGCTTTATACAGATTCTCTTCAAATATATCAATATGTGTTATTTTTGTGTTGACAAAATGTAGCAAATCGTATTTAATGACATTGCTGTACTTAGGCGTATTGTGTCTAGACGAGAGGCAGTGCAGTTTGGAATCCCCGCAAATGCGGGGTTTTTTATTATCTGGAGGGCGTATTTTATGACATCAGAAAATACACATCAGGCTCCACAACCCATTAAAAAGCGTATACCACCAAAGGCAGGTCAAGGGCGTGTCAAAGGCGTTCCGAATAAGATGACGCGCATTTTAAAAGAAGCAGTGGTTAAGGC
>NZ_JBHIOZ010000372.1:0-1027 GCF_042195805.1 Bartonella sp. AP57NXGY
CTCCGGATTTTTTAAGTGCTGTCCATATATTATCCTGTGCCCAATAGGGGATCAGAAAGAGAACGCAAATATGAACGATAATAGCGCCAATGATTGCAAGAAGTGCGGTATAAATAAATCTAGTCACAATTTATTTGTCCTGATGGGATTTGTTCTATTGATGGCATTGTAAGCTTTTGTAATGCCGTTGCAGAGATGATTGAGGTATCGTATAAGGTAAGAATAAGCCCGAATTCTTTTTGACTAACTGTTGCAAGCCAATTGCCGGCTTGCGGTGTGGGTGAAATATTGATGCGCAATGAGCCATCATGCTCATAGATAATATTGTCAGTGTGGAGTTCAAAAGGTATTTCTTTGGATGAAGTATAAGGTTTTAGGGATTTGTCAGCTGTATAAAGGGTAAAAAGACGGGTTTCAGGGATGGTGCCTTTGAGTAAATAATGACAGTGATGATGAAGTGGACGCCCTTGGTTATCTTGCCAAATCTGGAATTGAATACCTTCAGTTCGTCCGAGTGAAACAATGCCTTGTTTAGCGGTGCGGGCGCGGGTATAAGGATCCATATTGGCGGTTCCCATTTGGGGATAAGCACTCCATTTTCCAATTCTAAAGAGTCCAAAATGAGGAAAGGAATTGAGCACATAATCGACACTCAGTGTTCCACATAAAATGGAAAAAGCGAAGATAAAAAAGAAAATGGTGATATTAAAAAACATCAGTGAATATCTTGAATTCAAAATGTTGAATCTCCAGTTGTTTTCATTTTCAAAGAAATTGCAGATGTTTTTTTCAGATCTTTGTTAATCAATCGCACGATATTTAATGTTTCAGGAGAAAGCGTAGAGGGTATTGGAGGAGGAACTTCAGAATCTGCATGGGAAGAAAGTACTGGGGGCTGATAAGGAAGGAGAGAATCTTTAACACCATAGAGCTGTTTGAGCATGATATTTTGATGTGCAGCAAGCATGATGCGATGCCATATCATGGCAGGAACGCCACCCCCAAAAGCACGATTCATCGGTGAAAA
>NZ_JBHIOZ010000373.1:0-1022 GCF_042195805.1 Bartonella sp. AP57NXGY
TGGAGAGCGAGACAATTGCTCAAGGGATTTGTCTAAATCACCGGTTGCCTGATACTCAACAACAAAGCCATCACCCGCATCAAGCTTTATGCCACCCTTAGCATCTATGGTGACATGCTCGATGGTCTCCTTAAGGTAACCTTTATCGCTCTCACTCCACCACACAAGGTTTTCATTACGCTGATAAACGTCCTTAAAATCTTGATCCTTGTTGGTCAGAAACTTGATTTTTCCCGTATCTGATGCCAAATGCGTCTGACCACCACTTGATAGCCCTGCCGCATCAAGCGTGAGATCCCCATTTTGCGCATGCATGGAGAGGTTGCCCTCTGTTTCTATCGTGGTTTTGTTTGTAGTAACTTCTGTTGATTGTTGACGAAACTTATTCTTTTGCTTCGATTTGTCGCCTTCTTTGCCCCTCAGATCCAAATCAAAACTGTTAAAATCTTGCTCTGAAATCGCGTTGAGAGCGCCACCACTGGTGAAATCCCCATTGCCCTTGGCTTTAAACTTTCCCTCAAGGTTAAGTTCACCACCTGTGACAATGGTCAAATCTCCATCACTGTTGACTTCTGTCAAACGGTGCTCACTGCTTTGGGCGTTATAATGCCCTTTTTCCAATGTCTCCTTATGGTCACTCTCTAGCACTAATGAACCAAACGTAGCAGAACCATCGACAATCACCGTCATCGGACCGCCACTGCTCCATTGGCCACCAGTCATGCTTAAATCGCCAAGGGAGTGAATGTTTAAATCCTGTATAGAAATGATTTGAGCCTGCTGCCCACTGCGATCAACAAAACCATATTCATTCGTGTCACGGATTTTTGCAGTCCCATCAATGATTGTCTTCGCATTGAGGGTGATGATATCCCCCAGAATAACACCGGAAGAATTGGCTAAAAGATCGCCACTGCTGAGATCTACAGCACCGCTGCCAAGCAAAAAACCACCATCATTAAACAAAGTTTGCGTAGTCGAAACATGCAATGCACCATTACTTGATATGGTGCCGCTATTGG
>NZ_JBHIOZ010000374.1:0-1021 GCF_042195805.1 Bartonella sp. AP57NXGY
CGTTATGTCTATCGCCTTCGTTCTTTCCCCTATAAAGTTACATTATTCAAATTTGCGCGCCTAACCGCGCTCAAGGACGAAGATTCCTGTGCCGATCTATCAACAATCAAGCTTTTCTTAAGTAAATTCAACCGGCTAAACACTTCAATATTAAATGCCTCTTCGCCTATAGTTTAGTCATAAAATATAATTGTACTCACAAAACGAATCTTTTATACAGCGGCACGAAAAATTGTACATGCCTCATAATAATAAAGGGAAGATGCGCTACAGACGTAGCAAGTCATTCGTATTATAATTATAACAAGTACAGAAATCTTTTTTCATTTCATAAAAATAGTCTGAGAAACTGAGTTATTCGCTTTATCAAAAGACAAAACCTTCAAGAAACAAACGAATATCAACATGACAAAACCAAACCTATCAAATGCATCACCAAAAGAACAAAATGATACATCTTCTCAATGGGACTTAGTCCTCGATATCCAAAAAGAAGTTAAGGAAACATTAAAGGCTGGTGTTGTTTCACTGGGAGAATTTATATTCATAATCTTTATAAGCGTCTGTTTATACATTTTTCTCTCAATATTAGGCCATGCGGATAAACCTCAAATGGATGCTGCAAGTTTAATCGGGCTGATATGCGGATTAATTCTGTACGGTTCGATACCAATCTCTTTGGTGCTACGGATCATAGTAAAGAAGAAACTGAAAAAAGTAATGAAACAACTAGACGAAGCGGTTGCTAATCAAAATACAATAAGGAGAGAAAATGACTGAAGCTATAATATTAGGGCGCATTCTAGGGATCATTGTCGGTTGTGCAATAATAACATTATCCGTTTGGCTTGTTTATTCTACCATTAAATATCGAAAACTGTACCGTAAAGCGCTTACAGGACTAAACTTAGCAATTCAAAAATGTAATAAAGAAATTAATAAATAAAAAAAGTCGTGAAAAACGTGGTATTAAAATACCATAATCCTTATTTTCATATTTCTAGACGTATTTAATGTGATT
>NZ_JBHIOZ010000375.1:0-1021 GCF_042195805.1 Bartonella sp. AP57NXGY
AAAGAACGGTCTGATTGATATTCCTTCCGTTCCAAATCGGATAAAAAACCAGATAATTCATCACGAACCAACAATAGACCACGGGGGTTTTCTTTTAACAATTCCCCAAGCTTTTCGACGGTCACATCGTTGACAATAAAACGAGAGACATCCTCATCACGCGTATTGTCTTTAGAGAGGGTTTCAGACAAAAGAGCACGGGCTGTTTCAAGATCTCCTTTTTTATTGCTTTAATACATAATGCATGGCTAAAAATAAACTAGCTGAATATTAATGATTACAACTTCAGGTATAGAAAATGCTAAACGAAATGATAAAAAACACGACCGGAATTTACTCACAACAACAGAAACGTATTTTAGTCACAGGAGGCGCTCGCGGCATCGGTAAAGCAATTGTTCTAAACTTATTGAAAAATGGTCATAAGGTAGCAAGTGCAGACATCATTGACATAGAACTACCAACCTCCATCGATACGGCAAGCTTATGTAAATTGATTGTTGATATCCGCGATAAAGAAGCCATTGACTCTTCTGTCCATAAGGTTATCTCAGAATTTGGTGGCTTGATGTCTTAGTTAATGTAGCAGGCATTTGTTATAGTGGCGATCCAGAAACAATTGATGCTCAAGAATGTGCTGAAACATTTGATGTGAATATTAAAGGAATGTTCTATATAACAGCTGCTACTTTACCCTATCTAAAAAAGGAAATTCGCACCGATATTATAAATATTTCATCCATATGGGGTGTAGAATACAATCCTTCTTTAATTTCATATTCTTCTTCTAAATTTGCTGTAGAGGGCTATACTGGTGGGTTGCGCTTATGGGGAATGCCACAAAATATTCGTGTTTGTTCAATCCAAGTTGATAAAGTTAATACGGATTTTCGTCGCAATTTTAAAGGATTCCCAGAGATACCTCCAGAGAATCTTGCCAAAATGCTTCACCCAGATGACATTGCTTCCGCGGTCAACTTTATTCTTTCCTCATCTAATACCGCACAAATTTCTTCTATAC
>NZ_JBHIOZ010000376.1:0-1021 GCF_042195805.1 Bartonella sp. AP57NXGY
GAAACAACAATTCCAGATGTAGATGTTATTATTATTCCTGGTGGTTTTTCCTATGGCGACTACTTAAGATGTGGTGCGATTGGAGCGCGAACTCCCGTCTTAAAAGCCATTCGTGAAAAAGCACAAGAAGGTACGACAATTATAGGTATCTGTAATGGATTTCAAATTTTGTTGGAAGCAGGATTATTACCCGGTACTTTAATGCGTAACGCTTCTTTAAAATTTGTTTGTCGTGAAATCAAGCTTGAAGTCGTCAACGCCAAGACAAAATTTTCTCGATATTATTCTAAAGGACAAATTATTCGTTGTCCTGTTGCCCATCATGACGGAAATTATTTTGTTGATAGTGAAACATTGAAACAAATGGAAGACAATGAACAAATTGTTTTTCGCTATGCAGAAAATACAAACCCGAACGGCTCAATGAAAGATATTGCTGGTATTGTTAATAAAGCTGGTAATATTCTTGGTATGATGCCCCATCCTGAAAACTTTATTGAACCCGCCCACGGAGGTACTGACGGTCGTTTACTTTTTCAAAGTGCTTTAGAGTTAGTAAATGGATAATGCTGCAAAAATACTCGCGCTCCATAATTTAAAAAAACAAGGATTTATACCATTTCTCGCATCGTAAATCTATCAACAAAGCTCTTCACAAACAACAATGGATATTATTTTCTAAACACATAATTATTTAAGACCATTTTTAGTCTTAAATCCCACCAAACAAACGGACAAAATCTTCAGCTTACTGTCTATAAATATTTTTATTATTAAACAACATTATTGTTTATAATATAAGCTGCTAGGTTAAAAAAATAAAAATACTAAATTTCGATTAATTTGACGGATAAATACTCATGAAGCCTTGCAATAACATCACTATTACATCAGAACTCATTGCACAACACGGGCTAAAAGAAGATGAATATCAACGTATCCTAACGTTAATTGGTAGAGAACCAACATTTACTGAACTAGGAATTTTTTCTGCAATGTGGAACGAACATTGTTCCTATAA
>NZ_JBHIOZ010000377.1:0-1015 GCF_042195805.1 Bartonella sp. AP57NXGY
TGCTATTTTTGTTTTATGAGCGCAAAAGCTGGTTTGCTTAGAGAAATCTTAGCCGTAAAGCAGCATCTCTTCGTTCTTTGATGAATAGGAATATGGAAAAGCCTCAATTACATCGTTAAAGATTTGTATTCAGTAATCCTTTTTTGGTGCGAGGAAACAGAAACAGTTTTTCCTTCTGTTGTTCTTAAGTTTTTTTCAAATCTCTCTCTCAGAGTTTCACCTTTTTTGTTGACTGTTTCATGTTCAGCATCCGGATTGGCTTTTAAATAGTGTTCTAGACGTCTTCTTCCTTGTGCGTGTTTATAAAAAGTGGTTGGAAGATAGGAATCTAACTTTTCAGCAGATAAAGATGAATTGGGTTCACATAATACACCCTTAACATTATCCTTATGCAATCTTGCTAATTTATCAGATTCAAGATGAAGCTTTTTGGCAAGGCTTAAGCTGAACATCCCGCATTCAGAAGAGCTTCGCTGAATATCCATTTCTGCCGTGGTAAAAGAATAAGGAGGCAGTTGAAGACATTGAAGGGTTTGATTTATTTTTCTCTCTAGTTTGCAAGCCGCGATATTCTGAAATGTTGTAGGTTCAAGCATAATCAAAGAGATTTTCTCATCAACTTTTTGATAATCAAGGACTGCAAAGTGGATTGTGCTTCCCGAATTGACTATAAATCGGGCAGAATTTGCGCCGCTCTCAACGACTTCTTTTAGGGCGTGCGAAAACTCTTCTGCTGTAAGAGCCAATTTGAGATTCATTTCTGGATATTTGCTGTTTGCTTTTTCTACGAGAGATGGCATCAATCTAATATCTGTGTTTTCATAATCCGCGTAAATCCAACGGCCGGTGACGAGATCATCTTCTAAGCCTGTAATAATATCTTTTAATTCGTCAGAACTCGGTGCAACATGTTCTTCTTCTGTTTGGATGGAACTTTGCATCAAACGTGCAATAAGGTCTTCTAAAGATTCATTTGCACTTGCTCCTTCTGGTGTTTGTGAGGAATGAGGGAGGG
>NZ_JBHIOZ010000378.1:0-1012 GCF_042195805.1 Bartonella sp. AP57NXGY
TTGTCAATATAGCCTGTCAACTTGGCATCAAGCGTGCCACCAGCTTCAATCGTGCCGTAAACAGCATCATAAGTGCGGGCGGTTGTTTTGGTAAAAGTAGGACCATCCCATTCATCTGCACCATGCGCTATACACCCTAGACTGGTCCAAAAATTACAGTCTTTGTGTCTGTAGCGCGTTTCCGTTACAACCTTAGTTGTTTCGATTAAATCGCGCCCCTCATTGAGCAGCGTATCGCCATGCATCTCAATGTTGCCATTGGCAGCAATCAAGCTATAGCTATTGCGGATATCACCGGCATTAATTGTCAGATGATGTCCTACTAAAATCTGTGCAGCATTATTGGTAAAATGAGGCTGCTGACGAATGATCGTGGTGTCGATATTTTCCTTGATACGTAAATGATCAATATTTTCGACATCTTTCCATTCTCCTCGCACGTAACTGTGAGAAATCACTTTATCGCTAACTTCGACCCCACCTTCGCGCATGTTGGTAAGCGCTGAGACATCGAAGGTCATATCGCCTGACACGACTTCTAAAAGACCCGAGCTGTTGATCACATGACCAGCCCGCTCTCCACTTAAGCCACGGATGATGAGATTGTCTTCAGCAATGACATCGGCAAACTTATTAATAAAATCCCCATCCAAGGAGAAAATGGCAGATCTTCACTATGCTGTTCTACAAGGAGCTATTAACCTTGTCGTGCAGAAGGAAAAAATATCTACAACACATTTGGGTCTTGTCCGAACCTACGGGCAACTCTCTTTCACCCCAAAAGATATGCAAGATGCAAATAAGAGTACTGTGGAAAAATGGTTACTCACAACCTATGGAACCATACAACATGACAAGTAGTTTCTATCTTGATACGCTGTTATCCTATGTCTTCCTAAAGGGAAAGATCACCAATGCCCTCATTAGTACAACCGCAAAATTGAAAAATGCAAAAATGTTGACGATCTCCACAACTGTTAGCAAACAATTTGCAACAGGTATCCAAGGCGTA
>NZ_JBHIOZ010000379.1:0-1010 GCF_042195805.1 Bartonella sp. AP57NXGY
CTTTTAATTATGAGCGGTATTTTTGCGGCGGCTTGTCAGACGATTAATCCGCATAATTCTGGGGTTGTGCCAACGGTATTTATGAATTTTGTACCCAATGGATTGGAAATTTTTGAAGAAAAAGTGAGCGCCCAGCTTTTAAAGAAAGCTCTCGATACAACTTTAAAATGGACAATGGAAGATGATTCTTTGCATGAAATGTTTCGCTCTCAATATGGTATTCCCCCTTGGGAAAAAGATTCTTTATCATGGGCAACGGATGGAGACGTAGAGTTCGCACCTTATGCTTTGCTGCATCTTGCTGCTCTTGCCTTGCTGGGCGATGTTGAGACTTTAGCTTCTTATGACGAAAGTTTTACGGCAGGGGACCAGCTTGGCTTTGATGAAACCATTGAAAAAGTCCATTTGGAACGCGCGATGGTGATCGCTCAAGAAGTGAAAAGGGAAGGAAAGTTCAGTTACGATCTACTGGAACGGGTTGCTGAGAAGTGGTCTATAGCCATGGACTATCAGCTTTTTAGAGTAAGATCTCCTAATACGTGTAATCAAAAACGCGCTTTGCATAAAAAATTAGTCGAGGAGAAAAAACAAGAATTAAGGGAACAAGGGTTTGAAGGGGTGAGTGATGAACAGTTCGTGTTTGAAGCAGAGGGGGTAAAACATGCTCCTGATATTACTTATATTAAAGATGGTAAAATCGCATTTATGGATATAAAAATTGATTAGTTTATTCTCCTGTTGAAGAAAAGCACTTTTATTTAAAAGATGTGAAAGCGTCTCAATCATGGCGCTTTCACATCTTTCTTACCAGAGCAAAATAAAGGGTTCGAAAAATCAAGAATAATAGCCAAGATTTTAAAAAATAGACTGGAAATGGCTTGATCCTCAAGAATAGAGGAGAAAAATCAATTATAAATTCTACTCTCTTCTTAAAGGCGGTCTCTTTTTTGTTAGAAAATGCTCATAAATTATCGCTTATTCAAGCGGTATGAGGGAAAGGTCCATTGACT
>NZ_JBHIOZ010000380.1:0-1009 GCF_042195805.1 Bartonella sp. AP57NXGY
AGAAATGCCTATTCGGGCAATTTTGCGTAATTCCCCTCATCTCGTTCAGGTTTATTGGTCGCCTGCAGAAAATGAAATAAGTGAATCAAAATATGTGACACAAAGTGAATAAAACGTAATCTCTCTCAATGAATGAGGGGAAGAAACAATGAAAGGGGGAGAGAAATATGGCACTTTCCAAGACAATTGCCACAGTTACACGAAGAATTTATGAACGTTCTCGATCAACACGAGAAATTTACTTAGATCGTATTGCGAAAGCACAAGTTCATCGCCCCAAACGGAGTTTTTTAGGATGTGCCAATCAGGCTCATGGGTTTGCTGCTTGTGGTGCAATAGATAAAGAGCGTTTGAAGGGAAATATCGTTGGGAATATTGGCATTATCACGGCATATAACGATATACTTTCAGCACATCAACCTTTTGAAAAATTTCCTCACTTAATTAAAGAGTCGGCCCGTATGGTTGGTGGTGTTGCACAGGTTGCAGGTGGTGTTCCCGCGATGTGCGATGGTGTTACGCAGGGAAATGCGGGGATGGAGCTTTCCCTTTTTTCGCGTGAAGTAATTGCAATGGCAACAGCTATAAGCTTATCACACGATGTCTTTGATGCAGCATTGTATCTTGGGGTGTGTGATAAAATTGTGCCAGGTTTATTGATTGGTGCCCTAACATTTGGTCATTTACCAGGAATTTTTATAGCTGCTGGTCCTATGACAAGTGGTCAAGGTAATGATGAAAAAGCGAAGATACGTCAACTTTACGCGGAAAATAAAATAGATCGTCAAACACTTCTAGCATCAGAAGCACGTTCTTATCATGGACCAGGAACATGTACATTTTATGGAACAGCTAACTCTAATCAGGTGATACTGGAGATGATGGGGCTTCATATGCCGGGAGCTTCTTTTATTAATGCGAATACACCGTTGCGTGATGCTTTAACAAAAGAAGCCACGAAACGTGTACTTGAAATGACAGATCTTGGTGATCATTATAGTCCACTTGG
>NZ_JBHIOZ010000381.1:0-1006 GCF_042195805.1 Bartonella sp. AP57NXGY
GGTGAAACTTTAGAACCAATTAACAGCAAAATTGACAGACTGGAAAGTTTAAAAAGGCGGCGTGAACAAATTGAAGAGGCTCTTTATTCGGGTGCGCAATCAGTGCGTCACGGCGATAAGCAAGTCAGCAATCGTTCTGTTGAGGAACTTCGCAGAGCGCTTGAGATGCTGAACATACAAATAGCCAACCTTGAAGGGCGCAAGCGTTCACGCGTTTTCTATTTTAATATATCACGAGGCTATTAATGGCTGGTTTTTTCAATAAACTCACAGGCTTTTTTACAATTTCTCGTCAACACAATCCGCCTTTTGAAGCTGCAAGTAAAAGCCGCCGTATGGGTGGTTTTGACCCCGCAAAAAAACATATCAATAAAGCGATTGAAGAATGTGGTGATACCATTGTTGCTCGTTCAAGATGGCTTTATGATAATGAATCTCTTTATGGGTCTGCAACGGAAGAATGGGTCTCTGCGGCTGTTAGTGATGGGATTAAACCTTATCCTCGTATTGAAGGTTTTCAAGAAGAAAAGAAAAAGCTTTTAGACTTATGGTGGCAATGGGTTGATGAGGCGGACTATGATGAAGATGCCAATTTTTATGGACTTCAAGCAACCATTGCACGAGAAGTCTTTCTAACTGGTGAATGTTTTGTAAGACTACATTATGTTGACCTCTACGGGCGCTCTGGTGTGCCGCTTCAATTACAAGTTTATCCCACCGAAATGTTAGACCTTACTTACAATGGACCGGCTGATATTGAAGGCAATTACATTCGTATGGGGATTGAATTTAATGCCAGTGGCAAGCGCGTTGCTTATCATTTCTGGGAACATCACCCCTATGATGATGTCCCTGCAAATATGGCATTTGAGAGCCAAGAGCGCGTGCGTGTCCCTGCTGAAATGGTCATTCATATCAAAGAGCGCCGTATTGCCGGACAATTGCGCGGTTCTCCAAAAATAACGCGCGCTATGACAAAGATCTTTCAACTCGAATCCTATGACGA
>NZ_JBHIOZ010000382.1:0-1005 GCF_042195805.1 Bartonella sp. AP57NXGY
TAACGTAGGTTGGATACTGCTAGACCAACGGCGGCTGCTTGCCTTGCCTCTTTCCGTACGCTCTTAATGTCATAACTTAAAATATTAAACTTCATATCTGTATATCGGTCAGACCGATCAACAGCATCATCAATGGCATTAATAACAATATTATCCACCCGACTATCCGTATATTTTTTTGCATCATCGAGAACAATTTTCATCTGTTGCTGAGTGTAATCATGTAGTTGACCACCATTCACAGCTTCTTTCGAACCTTGTTCAATGCGACCATTGGCAACATTATCAATCATAACAGGTTCACTTTCGTTGCCACCTTTTAGAGTGATCTTATTGGTTTTTTTACCATCAGCATCTTTATCATAGTTAACTGCACCATCAGAAAGATTATTAACCGTGTTCTCAATATTATCAACTCTGTCTTCAATATTGAAAACCGTTTCACCAATATTCGTAACCGTAGTGGAAATATTGTCGACTCTGTTTTCAATATGCTTAATATCTTTTTCAACGCCAGTGATACGTTCGTTGGTTTCCCAAAGCTGTCCACCATTGACTGCATCTTTTGAACCTTCTGCAATTTTACCATCTGCTACATTGATAATCTTACTTGGTTGACCATCATGGCTAGCGTCATAAGCTTTTTTCTGCTCATTCCAATTTAAACCATTGGACGAGACATTGTTTTCAACACTTTGAATACGGTCGTTTATCTTAGACATACTCTCACTTACGCCGTCAAAAGCACTGGCAACGTTATGATAATCCTTCTTTTCACCAGAGCTCCCGTCAGCCTTGAATTGTGCTATCTTGAAAGTAGGAGCAGTCCATTCTCCATTATTATAGCCAGCGCCACCACCAAAATATGCAGCAAGCTGATTACTCATCAAATAAAGTTGCGAACCATTTATAGCATCGGTTGAGTTAGCAGAAATATCTCCATTAGCAAGAAACTTAATTTTGCTATTTTCTTTGTCTGCTCCATGCTGTGCTACAAATGCCTGC
>NZ_JBHIOZ010000383.1:0-1003 GCF_042195805.1 Bartonella sp. AP57NXGY
CCACTTTCTGGTACCTATATCGGGCGGCTTTGTTTGCAAGGCGTGATTACTCAAGAGCAATATGATGCCGCGCAACAGTACCTACAGATAAGAAATAATTACCTTTGCGCAAAAGGCTTGCCTAATGCGATTTATGATGATGTGTCTACAAATTCAGATCCAGATAGCTTTGAACAATGGGTTCAAAAAGCAACAAATCACTATCAAGCCGTGAAAGAGGCACTAAAAGAAGCACAATGCCTTTATAGACAGTATAATCTTCATGCTGCGCTACAGTACCTCGTTATAGAAGATCAAATGCTACCCCACCTTGTGAATTCATTACGCGTTGCTCTTAATGCGCTTCAGAAGCATTTTTCAAAAAAGTAGATTTGAAAGAGATACTACCACCCATATATATATGGTATTGCAATAACAGCTAAGGCGGTCATTATTGTAAATAAAAACGCCGGAATCTTTAATCTAAATCGCCAGAGTATGTTAATCGGAAGAGACATGATGGTGATTATTATAAAGCCTATTACGAACCATTCCTTTATCTTTTTATTAAAATGGCTTATTTTTTTATCAACAACATCAAAGCGATAACATTCTCCATTTTCCGACTTCATATATAAAGGAATATCGCTTTTTTGAAATATGTTCCTATAAACATTTCCTAATTTATTTACTAGCTTATCACATGGTGTTGTCCCTTGGTTGTTTAAGATATAAAAGCTAAAAGCTAATATTCCGATAATGACTACACCTATTAAAATGAAGCGTTTAGACATAGTTTATCCATTGTTTTTCATTGTTACATCTTCGCTTCATACAGATTCCCTTTGAAATTATCAATATGTGTTATTTTTATGTTGACAAAGTGTAGCAAATCGTATTTAATGACAAATACGGCACTGGTCGTACTGTATCTAAATGAGGGTGTGGTACAGTTCAAAATCCCCGCAAATGCGGGGTTTTTTATTATCTGGAGGGTGTATTTTATGACATCACAAAATACAGA
>NZ_JBHIOZ010000384.1:0-993 GCF_042195805.1 Bartonella sp. AP57NXGY
ATAAGAAGAAGTGAAAATGGATAGTTGTTATTAATTTCAGTAATTGTTTTTATTTGGTAAGACATTTTTGGTTTTTTGTCAAAATTAAAAAATAATTGATATTAATTATGTATAATACAAAATGTATTTATAATGGATTTTATTTAAAGAATTATAATTTTGAATATTATTATTCAGAGAAATATTGTGAGATACTGATATAGTGGTACCATAACATCTTTTACATGATGGTAGGGATTATTATATGACGCAAATTGGGGTTATGAGGGAACAAAAAAGGATGTAGAAGAAGCTAGTAAAAAAGCTAACTTACTTGGGCTTAAAGTGGGCTTTCATCTTTCAACACAGTGGTATTAATTTATTTCTAATAGACTTCTCTTTTTTTCAAAGTAGGAAGTACTCTTCATCCACTGGGGATGGAAGTGCTCTGTTGCGTTTGTTGTGTCTTGTCTTGGAGATTTTCGTAAAGAACTAAGTATAAAGAGGGAAGGGTGCTTTAAAAGGAAAAAGGATGACTTTAATGTACAAAAAGGGCAGCATATTGTGCTGCCCTTTTTATTAAATTGAATAGAATGAATAGGCTATTTTTACAGCCTTGATTTAAAACTGATAGCGTATGCCGCCTGAAAAACTAGCTCCAGAGATACCAGTTTTCTGAAGCTTTTGTTGATAGCTGACATCACCATGAAGCGAGAAATTGTGAGACAGTTGCGCATTGATGCCAACGCCGCCTTCAATTGCAGGTCCCATAGGATCAAGGTCAAAATCTCTGCCAATCTGGATGGTACCATTATCACCAAAGGTTTTGATCAAGTTTACTTTTCCATAGAAAGACATCGGACGGTTGTTTTCAGTGGTCATAATGGTTTTTGTCAAACGTCCACCAACACGGATCAACCATTGAGAAGGATTTTTCATATCAACGGTAAAATTATCAGCATCTTCAATGGTATCAAACATCAAATGTTGATAAGCAAGTTGTATTTGGGGCTC
>NZ_JBHIOZ010000385.1:0-989 GCF_042195805.1 Bartonella sp. AP57NXGY
GAATATGCTTGTTGTTTAAAATTCATATGTTTTTTTAAGAAACATCTCCCAAAGCACCCAAGCCCATTTCATAATAGTGTCCGTGCAAGGCAAATAAAAAGCAAGTAAAATAAAATAGTTATGTCTAATATAAGGGAATAGGTGAATCTTGATTCTATTGAGTTTTTTTGCCTCTATCCCTCATCTTTTTGAAGCTTTTTTATGGCTTCAAGAGCGAGTTTTTTACGATCTGCGCTCTTTGTGTAAAGAGATGCCATAGCATCATTTGTCCAGCCAAAAATTGCTTTGAGTTGTGATACTGTTGTTCCAGAATTAGCTGCGCGTGTTGCGGCTAATTTTCTTAATCCATGCGCCGATTTTTTAATTCCAGCCGCATTACAAGCGTCTCTAAATGCATTCCCAAAGCTTTCTTTGGTGAATTTTTGATTCACTTTACTACAGATGAATGTTTCTTCTCCAATAGGACCAGTTTCAAGCGTTTTGGCTAATTCCGGTAAAATAGGTAGAAAGACACCTGTTTGGAATTTACTTTTCTCTGTTTTGAGATGAATAATATTGTCTTTGACATCTTTCCAGCCAATGCGTACCGCATCACCACGACGCAAGCCCGTATATAAAAGAACATCAATCCAGACACGTTCATGGGTACCATGATGCCATATTTGATAATATTTTTCGACATCTTCTTCTGTCCAAACAGGAAATCCCTCTTTGTTTTTGAGGGGGGGTCTTTTTATTCCTAAAGCTGGATTATTTTCCAAAAGACCTTGATCAATCGCCCAATTAAAAAGCCCATTAAGGGCTTTCAGAAAGTTTCTAGCCATTGCTGGTGTTTCTTTGCGTCGTTCAACGCCGGCTATGATATGTTTCTTTTCAATTGCTTGGTATGGAATGTTTCCTATGCTATCACATACCTTCATAAGGATGAGTTCTTTTTGTTTTTTTGTAGCTTTAGTGTAGCTATGCCAATTAGAGCTGTTAAAGTATTG
>NZ_JBHIOZ010000386.1:0-986 GCF_042195805.1 Bartonella sp. AP57NXGY
TGCCCCCATTGTTGGCGTACTTCATCTTTATTTAAACCAGAAAGATCACCATAATTACGTTCATTTAATGCGGGATTTTTTATCACTTCTAAATCTGATTGTCCCATTTGCTCTAAAATGTGCTGAGCGGTTTTTTGAGCACGCTGTAAGGCTGATGTATAAGCGATATCAAACTTCAAACCATATTCTTTCAGTTTTTTTCCTGCTGCTATCGCTTCGGCATGACCTTTTTCTGTTAAATCAGGATCTTTCCAACCGGTAAAAAGGTTTTTGAGATTCCATTCACTTTGTCCATGACGAATTAGTGTAAGTATGCGTCCCATTATGAATTGCCTCTATTCTATTGATTGTTTAAAATTCATTGTTCAATCCCAAAACATCGAACATTGAATAAAGACCGCTTTCATGATTTTGTGCCCATAAAGCTGCTTTTAATGCGCCATTGGCAAAGATAGAGCGTTCTTGCGCTGTATGTGAAAGAACAATGCGCTCATTGGAGCCGGCAAAAATGACACTGTGTTCTCCAACAACTGTCCCACCACGTGAACAGGAAAAGCCAATGGTGCCTTTTTTGCGTTTACCTATATGACCATTGCGTTCGTTGACACGCACATTTTTAAGCATAACATTGCGCCCTTCAGCTGCTGCTTGGCCAAGAAGAAGGGCTGTTCCAGAAGGGGCGTCAACTTTGTTAGCGTGATGCATTTCATAAACTTCGATATCAAAATCATCGGCTTCTAATGCTTTAGCGGCTTTCTTTACAAGGTTGGCTAAAAGATTTATTCCAAGGCTCATATTTCCGGATTTGACAATTGTTGTATATTTCGCAAAATCTGCAATTTTTTCTTCTTCTGTTTTGCTAAATCCTGTGGTGCCAATAATATGGACAAGGCTTTTTTGAGCAGCGTAGTTAGCATAAAGAATACTGGCTTCTGGTTGTGAAAAATCTAAAATACCTTCTGTATTAGAAAAGGCATTTTCGGGAT
>NZ_JBHIOZ010000387.1:0-986 GCF_042195805.1 Bartonella sp. AP57NXGY
TTCTCGACGTTCCGCTTCTGCCCGTGCACCACCATAGCCAAAAATATCATAGCGTTTTCCCGTATCAGGAGCGATAAAATAACTCATATTCTCAATGAGTCCTAAAATAGGAACATTAACTTTCATGAACATTTCTATTGCTTTACGTGCATCCACTAAAGCAAGATCTTGGGGCGTAGAGACAACCAACGCACCTGTTAATTGTACCTGTTGGGCAAGCGTTAATTGTGCATCCCCTGTACCGGGCGGCATATCAACGACTAAAACGTCCAGAGGCCCCCATACAACATCTCGTAACAATTGCGTTACAGCTGCCATAACCATAGGACCACGCCATACTACCGGCTTTTCTTCCTCAACCAAAAATCCCATCGACATCAATTTAAGTCCAAATTTTTCAAGAGGTTGAATCTTTTTTTCTCCAATAAGCTGTGGTTTTTGATTAACAAGTCCTGTCAAACGTGGCAACGAAGGACCATAAATATCAGCATCCATCACCCCCGTCTTGAAACCAGAATCTTGTAAAGCTAAGGCGATATTTATTGCCATCGTAGATTTTCCGACCCCTCCTTTTCCAGAAGCAACAGCAATCACATGCCGCACACCTTCTATGGGCATTTTGATCGGTAAGAGATTTGCTCTTCGACTAGGTGCTGTCTTTGTTATTTTTTCTGCTGTAAGTGTAACAACAGCAGATTTCACTCCCTCCAAAGCACATACCACCTTTTCAGCAGAACGACGCAATGATTCCCATTCTTGCACACCTCCATCAGGAACTGTAATGGAAAAGAAAACCTTACCATCAGCAATTAATATTTCTGAAAGAAGACCCAACGACACAATATCGCTTTCAAGATCTGGTCCTTTGATTGTACGTAATACGTTACGGACAGCCTCACTTGTGATAAGATCCATGTTCTTTCCTCTCTATAAAAATACCAGCAAATATAAGCATAAGAACGAAAAATACTTACAAGGTTCATCAC
>NZ_JBHIOZ010000388.1:0-984 GCF_042195805.1 Bartonella sp. AP57NXGY
GTCTATTCCTTTTGGTGCGTTTTGTATTACGAAAAAAATTGATTTATAAGAAGGAGTTATCGTTGTGGATGTTGAACGAGAAAAACGAAAAGCTTCTCTCATTTCAAACTTTCTTATAGTCAATTAATTAAATGTGCTCTTCTACGTTACAAAAAAGCACTGGGTGTAAATAAAAATTCTTTTAAAAGTCGTAAAATGCTTCTTATGCACTCTTTTGATCGCTAGAATTTGTCGAAAAATTTTATGCTGCTCAATACGATAATAGGGCGGTTTATATCTATGATTTAAGTGAAAATAGGGGGAGTTAGATGAAAAGGGAGGTGAGATTTTAATGACAGTTGTTGAAAACGTTATTGTGTAATGCATTTTTTACAGATTTTCTGCTTTCTGTAAATATGTAAAAGCGCAAAAACGGAAATGTGCAAAAAAGGAAGCTGGGACTTTATGCGTGGTGTATGATTTTATCATGGCATGGAATGTGGAGAGAAGATTGGGGTGTGGGGATGAAGAGTTTTATGAAGGGGGGGAAGCTTGGATGAAGAGGCGGGTGTGTTGACGAGAGAGGAGAGAGGGTGTGGGGAAAGTTGTTTTTGAAGTGGGATTGACCGGTGCTTTGCGTGATCTTACTTTAGGGTGGTGAAGGGGCAAGAATATTTTAAAATAGGACGTATCTGTCGCGTTTGATGCAACATTATCCTTTGTGGTGTCGTGATCTGAAATCAGCAGGGGAATTGGCTAGAGTAAGAAGCTGTATTGTTGACAAACCTATGTTTACAAAGTGGTGCGAGGGGAATTTGAAAGTTTCGTTTGGCTGCTTTCTGTAAATGTGGAGAAGCATCAAAACGTTGATCCGTAAAATAAAAACGTATATCCGTAAAATGATGCGGAGGATTTATGCTTTGTGTGCGCTTTTGCTTAATCAGAAATCAACCATAAGATTGCTTTTTGTTTTTTCGGCTGGAGCTCTCTAAAATTTTTCAAAAG
>NZ_JBHIOZ010000389.1:0-981 GCF_042195805.1 Bartonella sp. AP57NXGY
CGTGCAAGGTATAAAATCCATTATTGCACCACCATCTTTACGCTTAATAAAAATGCAAGACAGTTTCTATCAACCTATTTACAACAGCAATATTATCATGACAGCTATCACTCGAAGTTTATGATTATATTGTGAATAGTCACTCTGCTTTTGAATGGGGTATGAGACACTAATGCGTTAAGATTAATAAAAAGATTAGCATTATTAATGATAGCAATTATTACTCTGTTGAGATTATTAGCACTCGTTACTTATCTATTGGAATTTTTTCAACGAGTTATTACTATAAGCTTAGAAACCATGAAAGTCGTTAGAAACTTTACCAAAATTAGAAACTTAGAGAAACTGAATAGATTTATGAAGTTAACTTACCTCATAAGGATTTCTTGAGTACTCATTTAAAACTACAATCTATAAGTTAATCATTTTGTGTTGATTATATACAATCTTAAAAGGAATAATATATCATTGCGACCTCCTGAAAAGAGAGGATTTAAAATTTTGAAAACTCTTATTTAAATTGCTTTAAGACTTTTAAGAAATTCTCTATTAAACAAGATTAGATTTTTCTGGATTACCTTTAAGAGATTATATCACAATTTAAAATGAGAACTCTATACTATTCAAAAGTTTTTTAAGATTAGTTTGACATATTCATTTTATTGAAATGAAATAATAGAGATTGAGCTTTCTTTTAAACACATTTTATTTGTTGTATTTATATTAGGTTGTAATGTCTATATGGGTTATTTTTTTGAAAAATTGACAATACCTAACATATGTAAAAATAAGCTTTTTCTCTAAAATACCAACGTGCAAAATTCAAAGTCTCATTAAAATCATAAGAAGTATTTATTCAGTGAGTTGAAAAAATTGATACAATCTATGTCATAGGTTTATCATTTATATTTTAAAAATTATAATCGACTGAAATGTAGTTTTGTTATTTTTGAGTAAGATTTTTTATAGGGTGCAGAATGA
>NZ_JBHIOZ010000390.1:0-980 GCF_042195805.1 Bartonella sp. AP57NXGY
CACCCTTAGGAGCTAAAAAAGGGAATCAGGTTCATTTGTTTGCAAATTTTGCAGAGGAAAGCAAAGAAACTGGTTTACAGCGGCGTGATGCTCTTACGGATGAAGGGTTGGCTTATTTTAAGGCAGCTTATCCTGGTGAAATGATTACAAAGGATGATTTGTTTTATTATGTTTATGGGATTTTGCATTCTGAAGATTATCGTGCTCGTTATGCGCATAATCTGTCTAAACAATTGCCGCGTATTCCAACAGTTAAAAAGGTAGAGGATTTTTGGGCTTTTGTTACAGCGGGGCGAAAGCTTGGTGATTTGCATATGAATTATGAAGAAGTTGAACCCTATCCCGTTACCTATAAACAGGGTGATCCAAGAACTTGGGTGATTTCTGATGAGAAGAGTTTTTATCGTGTTGAAGCAATGAAATTTGCTGGTAAGCGTGGTGCTATTGACAAAAGCACAGTGATTTATAATGCGCATATCACGATGCAGAATATTCCTCTTGAAGCTTATGAGTATGTGATCAATGGCAGGCCTGCTCTTGAATGGGTTATGGAGCGGCAGGTTGTCAAAACGGATAAAGCGAGTGGGATTGTGAATGATGCCAATCGCTATGCTGTTGAAACGGTGGGTAATCCAGCTTATCCATTGGAATTGTTTCAGCGGGTTATTACTGTAAGCTTGGAAACAATGAAAATTGTGCGCAACCTGCCAAAATTGGAAGTGAGAGAAACTGAAAAGGTTAAATTATCCATTGTGCGGTAAAAAAGTGTTGAGTCGTAACAAACTGGCACTATCATACACCTTGCCAGCTCGTGGGTATTGCGACAGCCCTTGGCACTTGAGACAAGTCCATAAGAGGCATGTCTTTCTTGTACAGTTTTACGCTGCGCAGGCTCTCTTCCTTTGTGATGTGCAAGAAAATGGTTTTGATTGATTCAATAGAGAACAGATTTGAAATGAGAGAATCTGATGATATTGAGA
>NZ_JBHIOZ010000391.1:0-980 GCF_042195805.1 Bartonella sp. AP57NXGY
GCTGCTGGGATCTTCGTTTGTTGATTTATTAGATCGATATTCTTCTAAAACTATTATCAAAGCACGATGTCCTGTACGAGATAAATTACAAATTGCTTGAATGCCATCAGCAAATATTTCTATAAAATTTTCTTTCTTTATTTTTTCTGTGACGTGAATTGTAGGTATGACCTCTGTTCTATTCGTATCAGAGTTGATAAATTTTTGTTGTGTAATGGACGTTTTTACAACTTTCTTATCGGTAAAAATTTCAGATTTTTTGAAAAAAGAATTTTCATACGGGGAATATTTTTGCTTTATAAATTCAAATCGATGACGTGACCTTTGGTTCTGAAAAAAGCTTATGAAAATATAGAGAAAGGCAGAAACGGAACATCATTTCCTTCAAAAAACAATAAATGGCTTCGAATTAAACTAGGACTTCTAATGCAAGCATTGCCTTATGTTGTTATGTTCATGAAAAATGGGTTGCAATCTGAAAGAGAGTGTAGCGGTTCTATGGAATTTTTAGCAAAATGAAGGGGATTTTTTTCAGGTATTTGAAGAAGCTAAAGAGACTATGAGGAAAAAAATGTGCTTTCTTTTATAACAAAAGAAAGCACATTGAGAGGGGGATTTAGAGTGACAGCTTTACATATTTTACTCTGAAAAGCGGTCTTTTTTATCTTTTTTCCACAAAAAATAAGTTGCAAGTCCGAGAATGGGAACACCCAATTTGGCAAAAGGGAGATGTTGACTGAGAGCTGCAAGACTGGAAACAGTCGCATCTGTCATGAGTTTGTGGCGTTGTTCTTCTGTCTTTTTTTGTTGGTCATAGCGTTGATAAGTTTTGAGAACGCGACTGATAATAAGACCTAATCCCGCAAGAGAAAGACAAATTAAAAACATGATACTGGCGGCAGCAAGAGGCTTCATAACAGAACATAACGCAATAAAACCGATGGTACATAAAAAAAGCAAAGACATGAAGAATGAAATGC
>NZ_JBHIOZ010000392.1:0-977 GCF_042195805.1 Bartonella sp. AP57NXGY
GCCTTTCTCCTTATGGTGAAATTTGCTTTGTTATGTGTCGTCCTCATAGGAAAACAGCTTAAATAACGGCGCGGGCGTGGCGGGGGCGCCTCCTTATAACCATTTCATTTAAAAATTTGTTTGAATATTAGATTAGGGAGCTACCTATGACCACTAAAAATGTATCCAAAAAATATGAACTCACAGATGAAATCCACCGTATTCCTGAGGGAAAAACTGTACGTCGTATAAGAGCATTAAGAGATTTTGCAGATGTTAAAGCAGGTGATCTCGGTGGCGTTATTGAAAACGAAAAAAGCTTATCACATGATGGTGATTGCTGGGTTTATGATAACGCCATGGTTGCTATGGATTCTGTTGTTTCTGAAAATGCACAAGTGCGTAATAATGCACGTGTTTATAAAAGTGCAAAAATATCAGGCAACGCTATTGTTTGTGACAATGCTCAGGTTTTTCATAATGCAAAAATTTCTGATAATGCAAAAATTTGTGATAACGCAATGGTTAATGGTAATGTTTTTGGCAATGCAGTTGTTTGTGATAATGCTCAGGTCTCTTTTCTTGGTCATATTTCTGATAATGCAAAAGTTTCTGATTATGCGCATGTAACTGGCAGGGTTTATGGAAATGCACGCGTTTATGGAAATGCTTGTATTTATGGATTTTCTGAGATTTACGATGATGCGCAGGTTTATGACAGGGCTACTATTTCTGAGCATGTAAAGGTTTATGGTAATGCACGGGTTTGTGATCAGGCAACGGTTTATAGCAAGCCTCGTACAGATGGCTATGCACCACCTATCTATGTAAAGATTTATGGCAATGCCGTGGTTAATGGCAATCAAAAAATTTCTGAAGATATTTGTGGTGATGATAAAGCAGCGTAAATAACATAACGGCGCGGGGGGCTGCTTTATAGCAAAAAAGCCGCGTCCTTTAAGACACGGCTTTTGTTTGCAACTGGAAACTTATACATT
>NZ_JBHIOZ010000393.1:0-971 GCF_042195805.1 Bartonella sp. AP57NXGY
AGCATACGTTTAAAACTATACGAAAATAAAAGCTAAAACTGTCTTCTTTTAATAAAGGGTATATTCGTATTTACATTTCTTGAAGCATTTTAATAAATCAAAATAATAGCAATCAATTTTTTAAAGCTTTACCATTAAGGTCTTTTATTCTCAAAAAAAGTTGTCATAGGCTTTTTATATTCGGATTTTATATAATTACGGGTGTTTTATACATTTAGAATAGCTTTAGAGAACTCTGGAAGAAAGTAAAAAATTTGCCCTTTTCTTCAATTAAGAAAAAGGCAAATCAATTTTATGGATTTAGTCGTTTATTAGTTGAGTATCACATTAACCCCTGTACTTATACCCCAGTGACCTCCAGAAGTGGTAATTGACAAGTTGGAACCAATATCACCGTTCTCTGAAGTATAACCTGCACCAAAAGCAAAAGCAGATTGACTACGCCATAAACCACTACCAAATGCGATTGTTAATTTTCCAGGAATATCACTATAGCGTAAACCAGCTACCGCTAAACCAACAGCTGCTGCTTGTCTTGCCTCTTTTCGAACATCCTCAACAGCATAACTTAATGTCGAAAACTTCATATCCGTATACGAATTAGCCCCACTAACTCCATCTTTTACAAGATGAGAAATTTGCTCATCCGTATACTTATTGGCACTTTCAAGCACAAAATCCATCTTATCTTTTAATTGACCACCATTAACCGCTTCTTTCGAATCTTTTTCAACCCTTCCATCGGCTACATTGTCTATTAATACTGGAGAACTGTCATCTCCACCAACTAATGTAACTTTATTGGTCTTTTTGCCCGTTTCTTTATCTTTATCGTATTGTACAGATCCCTCCGTAACTTTATTTTCAATATCCTTGACCTGATCTGTAATCATCTGCTGAGTTTCCCAAAGCTGTCCTCCATTCACAGCTTCTTTTGAATCTCTGTCTACCTTGCCATCCTCTACATTGAT
>NZ_JBHIOZ010000394.1:0-970 GCF_042195805.1 Bartonella sp. AP57NXGY
TGTTGCTCTTGCATTAATCTCTGCAAGCGCTCGGGATAAAAAAAATCTTCTGGACGCAAATCTATCCCATGATCACGCGCATAATTTAAAAGCATAATTTGGTATTTAGCTGGAATGATGCCGCCTTTACCCTCTAGTTTTTTTAAAGGATAAGTCCATTTATAAACAGCAGACACATGGCATTGAGAAATCAATGACACACGTTTCGCACCGCCTAAATATTTTATAATCGTACCTGCTGAATTTTTGATATTCATTTTAATTTCTCTATTTATCAAACGGGCATTTATTCGATTATAGAAAAAATGTCAACATTTTTTCTAAAATAGAAATGTTGATATTTTTTAAAACAATAGGAATATTGATAAGTATGGATATTCAAAAAGAAATAAAAATTTGGGCAAATGAAAAACTTAAAACAATGGGTCATGGGTCCCGAACTGAATTAGCTAAACATATGGGACTTCATACATCTGTTGTATCTAAAATGCTTTCTGTCGATGATGATAAAGAAAGTAGAAGCATATCTGCTGATGAACTCGTTAGATTAACTTCATTTTTTAAAGCTCTCCCCCCTCATTTTATACCCGATAATTGTGATGATTATTTTTTAAAATTATATTCCTCGGCAAAGCCAGAGCATAGAAAAGCCGTCATTTCTTTTCTGCGATCTTTGCAAGAAGAAGATGGAAAATAACCACCCGTTTTTGCTCATTTGTTAATGACGAAAATATTTTTAGAGCTTTTTTAGACTGCTTCATACAGAATTTTCTCCACATTGAAATGAAAATTAAATTACTTTTTTGTGTAGACTATTTGTCTATTACTAAAAAAATTTTTTCTGTTTTAGAAAAATTATATTGACTTATTCTAAAATCGAAAATATGTTCACTCCATATCTTAGAAAATAACTTTTGCCAATAGGCAGTATGGAGGCATTTGTGAATAAACCAGTGTTTATAAATTCTGA
>NZ_JBHIOZ010000395.1:0-962 GCF_042195805.1 Bartonella sp. AP57NXGY
TTATTACGTTTTTTAGCATGATCTTTGGTAAGATCGATTTTGATTAGATACAAGGCATGATGGATTCGATTTAGAACTGTTTATGATGAGAATTTACAGATGGCACAAGAGGTGGAAAATATCTTCTTGTCTTGGAAGCTGTGATTCATAACGAATTACTTCTTTATAGTTTTTTCGTATAAAAAGATGTTATATGTGCCGTCCAGATAAGATATTGTTTTTTTCAATGAGAGACACTTGCGGACAATTTGATTTAACATGATTGTCACTGTTTCTCAGGTAGGGTTATAGGTTTCATCAATGTTTAGGTTTTCTTAGTCTTATAGGTTTAAGAATGTATACTGTGTATTTATATGAATGAAGATAGATTGTATCTTAGAGTTAAATTTTTAGATTTCATATTTACATTTTCAAATGTTTTTTCTTATTTCTTTATAGTTTGTACATCATGTTAGAAGTATTTTAATATTGGATAACAATCACATTAAAATGTTATGCAGATGAGCTTTGAAGATCTAAACTCACACGGTTCAAGGTGATCATTATTTCAATAGGAATACAGTGTGAGGAGAATGCCATTTTACAGGCTTTGTTTTAAGAGATATCTCTTAGAGCTCACTTCACGCTGGCGCTCGTGAATGGTACAATGATAAATCCATTGAGCTCCATCATCTTTACACTTATGAAGAAATAAGCTGACATTATCATACACTTTGCCTATTTGTCAGCCTCCGATGTTGCAATAGATCTCAGCACTTGAGGCATTTATCGGCATTTTTGTGCTTTTTTATACAATTTTTACTTAATATTAATTCCTCTTATGACGTGTAAGAGAGACGGTTTTGTTTAATTCAATATAAATAGGTTTGAAATGAGAAAACATTACGATATTCGGATTTCTCATTCAACATGGCAAACAATAAAACATGATTATAAATCAAATGTATTTTTAGAATGAAAAA
>NZ_JBHIOZ010000396.1:0-955 GCF_042195805.1 Bartonella sp. AP57NXGY
TCTTTTAAAGGAATTCATGAGCAACATGAAAGAACTTGGGCGCAATGTTAATGATCGTCCTGTTATGGTTGCAAAAGAAGGTGAAACTTACACGGGCACCTATAGGGGTGCTGGTTATGATAGCTTTGCTTTCAATGTGAAAGGCGCTTATATCATCGGTAATAAAGAGCATCTCACACAAGAACAACTCAAAACATTAAAACCCGGTGACAAATTTACCTTTACAGTCCCAAAAACAAAAGAGCTTGAAAGCATTCTCATTCCACAAGAAAGATTAGCTCCTTTGACAGAAAATGAAAAAGCCGAAATGATTGCTGAAGATTCTTGCGTACACACAAGCTTAAAACAGATCCAGAAATTGGCAAAAATTGTTTATGGTAACGAAAAAATATTAGACAAACAGATGGTAGAGATCATCAAAAATCCAAGCTTAGGCCAGCAGCTCGCCAACCAGATTGAAAGAGCACCGTACTCTATTTCTCATCTTGCAGGTTTCAGTTTATGTGGACTACAAAATCAGGCACGCGCAAACGCTAAAAATCATCTTGAGATGCTTTGTACTGCCGTTGCAAATTTCACGCATGCTGTAAAATATGCTGAAAAGGAAATTACGCAAGAACATGCAACAGAACAAAGTCGCCTTGCAAAAACAATAGAAATGCCAAGTCAAAGCTTGCAAGACCTCTTCACCTTGCCAAAAGAATTACAGCAAGAAGCTTTAGCAAAAAATCCTTTATGTCAAAAAGAGCTCAGCAACTTTGTAAAAAAGATCAACACCCGTCTTTCACCAAATGAACATAAAGCAGTCCAAAATAATGAGTATGAAACACTAGCTCAAAGCATTGGTGTATCAGAAAATAAAGCCAAACAAATTACAGAAATTATTAAGCAAACCAAAGAAGTACATCAGCAAGCACAAATATGCACAATGCGCCATTCCAAAGCATTCGCTATG
>NZ_JBHIOZ010000397.1:0-953 GCF_042195805.1 Bartonella sp. AP57NXGY
TTAGTATTTTTTCTATCGCCCCTTTTTCAACCAAAGCTGAACGCGCTGTGTTAACAAAAATAGCATGTGGTTTCATGCTCAATAGATCATCTAATTTTATGATTTCTCTGGTTTTATCGCTTAAACGTAAATGTACGGATATAATATCAGGACGTGTAAAAAATTCATCTTTTGAATGCGTAAAATGATAACCTAAATTTTTTGCTTCTTGCGTTGAACGCTCGCTCCCATAAACTAAAATGGACATGCCAAAAGCTTGAGCATATTGAGCAACCATTTTACCAATACGCCCAAACCCGAATATTCCAAGAGTAGCCCCTTTCATTTGGTTGCCAAATGTTGTTTGCCAGCGTCCTTTTTTCATATCAGACACAGATTTATAGAGTTTTCTACGCGCAGACATAATTAAGAGCCAGGCAAATTCAGCAGCAGAAGTTGGATCTCCACCACCGTCTAATATTTCAATTCCTAAGTCTCTACAAGCTTCTATATCAATATGTGAACCTATAGGGCCTGTTTGGCAGATTAATTTTAAATTTGGCAGTTTCAGGAGAAGATTTCTATCAACTATAGTCCGCTCTCTAATTAAGATAAGAATATCTATCTCTTTGAGCTTATCTTCTAAATTACATTCTTTAGCTAAATTATTTATAACCAGCACTTCATGCGATTTCATTAATTTTGTAATAGACTGTAATGTTAGAGTGGCTTTTTGATAGTCATCTGGAATTAATATTTTCAATTTAAACCTTCCGTTTCATTCATCAATATTTGAGCTCATTATTTCATTTCTAAAACAACCAAAAAGCAATCTCATCGCTGATATTTTGACATAACACCAAGCCTATTAACAAATTATACCCCTTGATTTATTGTTATTTCTAGCAATAAGAATAGCATTAATCAGTTAGTTTTTATAAACTTTAAAACATTGCGACAAAAAGAAAAAGTTT
>NZ_JBHIOZ010000398.1:0-950 GCF_042195805.1 Bartonella sp. AP57NXGY
TTTTACAACTGTGTAAATGACGCGCGGGCGCGGCGGGGGCGCCCCCCTTTAAACATTTCATTCTAAAATTCAAATCTTTTTATAAAGGAATTGTGCTATGCAAAAAAAGTTTGCACTCACAAATGAGACACGTGTATTTAATAATCAAACTCTTTATCGCATCCAAGCATTAAGGGATTTTGACGATGTTAAGGCTGGTGCCTTGGGTGGTTTTATTGAAAATGAAAGTAACCTCTCTCATGATGGCAATTGCTGGGTTTACGATAATGCTCTTGTTTTAAATCCTGCCCATATTTATGAAAATGCCAAGGTTTTTAATAACGCTATTATAATGGGTAGTGTTTATGGCAATGCCCATGTATGTGACCGTGCCCGCGTTTATGCAAATGCTCATGTTTATGACAATGCGCATCTTTCTTATAATGCTTGGGTTTATCATCAGGCGCGGGTTTATGGCAATGCAAAATTATCAGGAAATGCTCGTATTCATAGCAAGGCGGTAGTTTATGATCATGCTGTTGTTAGTGGCGCTGCTAAAATTTATGGCAAGGTTTATGGGAATGCTAGCGTGGGCTGTCATACTGATGTTTATGGCTCTGTTTATGGTAATGCGAAAATCTCTGGTTATTTCGTGATTAGAGGTAATGTATATGGCAATGCAAGATTAAAAAGAGATAGTGATTTATATTGGGTTCCCATAAATTGTGAGGTTTATGAAAACGATACCGTTGTAAAGATTATTGAAAATAACGCTGCTTAAATAAAGCATGGGCGTTGTGGGGGCGCCTGCTTTCCAATCCAATTTTCCATTTCAAATTTTAGCAAATGTTTATCACATTAAATTGTGAGGGTATCTCTATGTGCAAAAAATATGAATTAACCAGTGAAATCAAAAAAATCAAACATGCTCTTACTCGAAATATTATAAACCTTTATCGCATTAAAGCTTT
>NZ_JBHIOZ010000399.1:0-949 GCF_042195805.1 Bartonella sp. AP57NXGY
GGAGGGACTGGAGATATTCTTTTTGTTGCTCCAGGCGTTATGGTGGATCAGTTCACATCGGTTTTAGCAGCACGAGATTTTATCATCAAAACCGGGGAGCTTGAAAATAGCGGTCAATTGGCATCGGGGCAGGATTTAGTCTTTAGCGTGACGGGCGATGTGA
The DNA here is from genome assembly GCF_042195805.1 of Bartonella sp. AP57NXGY. Classification (NCBI taxonomy): domain Bacteria; kingdom Pseudomonadati; phylum Pseudomonadota; class Alphaproteobacteria; order Hyphomicrobiales; family Bartonellaceae; genus Bartonella; species Bartonella sp. AP57NXGY. The sequence goes on from NZ_JBHIOZ010000399.1 coordinate 164, forward strand.
CCAACAGCAAAACGGGTTTAATTTATGTAAAGGGCAATGGTGCTTTACAAGTTGATGGGGCTTTGCTCAATGATTTTGGCGCTATTATGGCAGAAGGCAATTTATTTTTCACCAATGCAGCTGGTACTGGAAAAAGCCTTTCGCTTGTGAATAAAGCGGGCGTTATTCAAGCAGGTGGAAACTTAAATATCCAAACCAACAGTCTCAAAAACGAAGCCGATAGCATGCCTGTCATCACGGAAAAAACGGAAGAAGTCGCCATAGCATTCGAAAAACCAAAGGGTTTTAATTTGCTCAATGAACAGAATTTATATCACGATATGAAGAGAGAGCGTTGGGGAAAGGGGTATGTTACGTATATATTAATAGGTGGAGAGGATTATATGCATACTCAAGGAGGGTATCTTAAGGAAGAATTTGTATTTGATAAAAAGCTTTGGGCTAACAAAGAGGGAACCTATGGCACGGCAACTTTGCAAGGTGGAACAGTCTATAAGGCATTCACTTGGAAATATGATAAAAGAAAAGGAGATATAGAACGCTATCAATGGAATAATCAGTCATACATGACAGAGAAGACTGTCACGCAGAGTTTTTCGCATAAACCGGCTGCTCAGGGGATGATACAATCTAGTGGCAATCTCATCATTAATGCCGATACCATTGACAACCACTATAGCATTATACAAGCAGGAGGAAATGCCGATATCCACGCCAATGTGCTCACCAATTTGGGGGCAACGGTTTATAAAAACACTTATATGGGTTGTAATGCTAATACGGATG
>NZ_JBHIOZ010000400.1:0-946 GCF_042195805.1 Bartonella sp. AP57NXGY
TCGATAATCTGATCTTTTATACCAACGCTGGCTTTTATGAGCGCTGGCGATTGATATTTTTTTAGCGAAGACTTGTACTGTGAACCTTTTATGCTGTCTTTTGAGAGAGATGAAGGGATTGATTGGCTTGGAGGCGTTTGTAGAAGAAGCCCCGGACTGCTGAGCCACGTGGGTTAAGAAGCCTCGTTTTTTAAAGGTGCATTAACGATAAAAATTTTTTGTTCTTGATTTTTCTTAACATTGTGTTAAATAAGTTTTTGTATTCATTTTGGTGCTTCTAAAGCGTTTTTATTGCTTCTAGAGGGATTAATTTAAAATTTTGAAAGTTATGTGAATAATTTTCTGTAGAGGTTTGTTTATTAGAGGCAAACCTTTTTTTTTATCTAAGTTTTAGATGTTTTCTTTCAGTGTGAAGCTTTTTTTAGAAAAAGGTAAGCGGCTTGATGATGACTCTCTTATTTATTAATATATTGATTTATAATGACAAATAACCCTTTTACCGTGAAGCGCGTTGCTGAATATAATAAAATTTCTCATCACCAGTTCTCTCATATTAAATCAATTAAAATTACTTGGCTTATACATCATAAGTGAGTGGGCCATGTGGGTCAAAACTGTACAAGAAAGGCATGCCTTTAATGAAGTGTCTCTTGAACCGAAGGCTGTCTGCAACATTGGGAGCTGGCAGAGTTTTTGTGATGATGCCGGCTTGTTCTTCTATAAGCGTAAACTTGTTTTTCCATAAGCGTAAAGATAGGGGGGGGGGCTGAATGGATTTTATATCCTTCATGGGTAGCGTTTTGCAAAATGGGTGTGATGGAGCGTTGAGAGATCTTTCTTTAAAACAAGCGTGTGAATATGCAACGCAGGTCTATTCCTTTTGGTGCGTTTTGTATTACGAAAAAAATTGATTTATAAGAAGGAGTTATCGTTGTGGATGTTGAAC
>NZ_JBHIOZ010000401.1:0-945 GCF_042195805.1 Bartonella sp. AP57NXGY
GGATAATATTTACTTTATCGCTGAATAAAAAAGAAAAGTTTTTCTCTCTTTAAATAGAGGATGGATTGTCATCTAGCCAATAGGGATAGTTTGCGAGAAATTTGTTCGATGCAAAACGACTTAACATTGCAGTTACTTTTTATCATTTGAAGCTGTGAAAAGAAGGCTAAGATAGATGAAAGAATGTAAAAAATGATGGATACATTTTAAGATAAAAAATTATAATTTTGTTAATTCCACACAAGTTGCTACGGATATTGGTGACAAAAGAAATTCGATCAAAAAATATCAAAATTATTTGAGTACATTCCTCATGGCATGTAGACTAAACCTTTTTGTTGGTATGGGTGAGATTTTCTTTGAGCAGAAATTGATTCTATCCCCTGAAATCAGCAATAATCTCTCAGGTTATGTCGTAAACTTTTTAGGGATGTTACAACGCCACTATCGTCCTTTTATGAAAATGTTAGCATTTCAGATGAGCAGTTGTGAGGAATTTCAACGTTTAATACAGCAAGATCCAGAAACTCTCACGGATTTAGAACGGGCTTCAAGATTTTTATATTTACAGCGATTAAGTTTTAGAGGGAATGTAAATCGTACGATGAGAGTAGAAAACCATCGTAGCACGCGGGGGGCTTAAGCCCTTCCAATTTGAATGCGTGCTAAAACTTATTTTCCACTGTTTAGCAGGTGTTAGCATTGAACATTTAGACTGGTCTGATTTTATTGTGCGTTATGATCGCCTAAAAATCTTGTTTTATCTTTCACCACTTTAATTGTGGTTTTGAAGGTTATTAAAGAAAGGATTTTTATAAGCGGGAGGATTATCAGCCGATGTCTAAGCTGCTTGCATAATAAGAGGGAGTTTTTTGTCTTTAAACAATATGCTAGAAATTCAAAAAACTTTAGTTAACTTTATAAAAGAGGTTACACCATCTTATA
>NZ_JBHIOZ010000402.1:0-944 GCF_042195805.1 Bartonella sp. AP57NXGY
CCTTATGTGAATTCTTATCGACGTCTTGTCCCTGATAATTCGGCTCCTGTTAATTTGCGATGGGGATATGATAATCGGACGACAGCTTTTCGAGTTCCCCGTTCTGCTCCTCAAGCGCGGCGTGTCGAGAATAGGCTTCCTTCATCAGATGCGAATCCTTATTTAGCCCTTGCAGCTTCTTTAGCGTGTGGTCTTATTGGTTTACAGCAAAAAATTGAGCCAGATGAGCCAGCGACAAATAATGTAAACGCTGATAATATTGAGTTGCCGCGTGGACTCATTGAGGCCGTTAATTTATTTGAACAAGATACAGCAATACGTGCTATTTTAGGGGATGTGTTTGTCAGTACTTATGCTGCAATCAAACGACAAGAGTTTGAAACTTTTATGGAAGTAATTAGTCCGTGGGAGCGTGAATATCTCCTGCTGAATGTTTAAATTTTATGACAACGATTGATGATAATCTAATTTCTCCAGGAATTTCTTGGTATGAAGATGCTTTAAGAGAACGTCCATCGTATCCTTCTTTTTGTGAAAACAGACAGTGTGATGTGGTCATTATTGGAGGCGGTTTTACGGGACTTTCAGCTGCTTATCATTTAGCCAAAGCTGGAGTGGGTGTTGTTTTGTTTGAAGCATCACGTTTTGGTGATGGCGCTTCAGGGCGCAATGGTGGTCAATTAGGAACGGGGCAACGGCAGTGGGTAGAAACATTAGAGAAAAAATATGGTTTTGAGCGCAGTAAGGTTCTGTTTGATTTAGCAGAAGAAGCTAAAAAAGATATTTTATCGTTATGCGCGATGCCTAATTGTCCTTGTGATTTGATAGGAGGACAGCTTTCTGTAACCCATAAAAAGCGTGAGCTTTTCTCTTATCAACGGCATATTGAGGCGATGCAGCGTTATGGCTATCACGCGCTTACTTTTATGGATAAGGCTGAAACA
>NZ_JBHIOZ010000403.1:0-938 GCF_042195805.1 Bartonella sp. AP57NXGY
TGCTGAGTTTCCCAAAGCTGTCCTCCATTCACAGCTTCTTTTGAATCTCTGTCTACCTTGCCATCCTCTACATTGATAATCTTACTTGGACTCTTAACACCCTGAGCATCAACATGAGATGCATCATAGCTTCCTTTTTCTTCATTCCAATTCAGACTATTCGAAGAGGTACCCTTTTCAACTTCTTTTATACGATCATTGATAGTGCTCATGCTGTCATTAACAACATCAAATGCTTCAGAGACATTATTACGCTCCTCTTTATCACCTTTCGTACCATCCTTATTAAAGACCTGAACAGTGAATTTTGGTCCTTGCCAGTTTCCTTCCTTATCATAACCAGCTCCTCCACCAAAATATGAGGCAAATGTCTGTTGAAGTGTATAAATCTGACCACCATTAATCGCATCCGTCGAATCTTCTGATATCTTTCCTTTCGCAAGGAACGTGATCTTGCTGTTTTCCTTGTTACCTTCTTTCTCATGCTGTGCTACAAACGCACCTGCATCATCACTCCACAACAACGCATTTTGCTCAATGTTGTCTGAAATCTCATTATGAAGATTCTTGAAAACCTTATTTACACCGGCAAACGCGGCTGCAATACTATCATAATTCTCCTCTTCAAAGCTTCCATCTTCTTGGAAAGTCATTATCTTGAAACCTGGAAGCGCCCAGCCATCACCATCATACTTAGCATCACCACCAAAATACTTTGCTAGCGACTGATTCAGATCATAAATCTGTCCGCCATTAACCGCATCACTCGAGCCTGATACTATAGAGCCAGCCGCAAGTGATGTGATCTTGCTTGCTTTTCTGTCATCACCTTTCCCATGCAGAGCGATAAAAGCTTTGTCACCATCGCTCCAAGATAAAGAATCTTGTGCAACTCCCTCTGAGACCTCCTTAATGCGAGCGTTCACATTCTTGATATT
>NZ_JBHIOZ010000404.1:0-932 GCF_042195805.1 Bartonella sp. AP57NXGY
ATCAGCACTTTTCACTAGTTTGCTGTGGACCAAAGCGTTTCATTATCCCACCAATGCCATTTAAAGTCTCTTCAAGCTCTTGCTTGTGAACAAGCGTTAGTGGTCTAAAATGCTCTTTCGCTGTTTTTTCTTTGAGTGTTTTCTCACGTGTGTTTTCAATTGCTCTACGTACAGTTTCGGCTTTTGAAAGAAGGGTATTTTCTAGTGTCTGGCAATAAGTTAAAAGCTCTCCACAAGTTGGCATAAATGTTTTTGATATCCCAATTGCTTGACCAGTTACGATATTTTCGACGCCTTTTTTCAGAGCATATGCTGAAATCCGTTCCAGCATCATGCTATAGGATAGAACAACGGCTTTGGAATCTGTGTTCGCAGGGACTCTCATGCTTGAGAGTAGGAAAGAAGCTTGCTCAATTTGCTTAACTGAAGCTTTCACAGAGAGCAACGCTTGTAGAAGATTGCAAGCATCTAAGGTTTGCTCTTCCTCCTGTTTCGTCAATGTATTCCCAGCTTTCAGCGTCAATGGATACCCCGGACTGATCATTTCCATAATCTTCTCCAGATGAGAGTTGATCTCTGAGTTGGTTGAAGCCTTCTGCAAGCTGTTCTGTGAAAGTTTTCTGAGTGAATTTTCCATGATAACCACCTAACCGTTTTTCCTGTTCTAATCTTGCTTTTTTCTTTGCTAGCGTTCCGATAGGGCTTGTAACCCAATTGTACCAAGTCCTTTGCCAATCTCGTTTGTTTGCATTTTTACCTGGGTTTGCTATCCAGTAATTTGTGAACCGTTCGGTTTCTAACAGCGCCTCATCATGCGTTAATCCTTGATCGATTGCGTATTGCAAATTAGGTTTGAAATCCTCTGGCAATCGACAACCGCGATTAGCTTGCGCTCGTTTTGCTTTTTTGGGAACGTTCTCTTGCTCGTGAAT
>NZ_JBHIOZ010000405.1:0-930 GCF_042195805.1 Bartonella sp. AP57NXGY
CATATTTTTTACCGCGATAAATCAGTGGAAATCTATCTCCCTTTCTGACTAGCCTCCCTACTGACTTGACCATTGTGCATTCATCTGTCATTTCTGACCATCAGAGTCACTTCATATTCATCTCGTATAATGTAAAATGCTTAACTCATGAACAATCTGTCTTGTCCAGCCATTGCTTTTCCGTCTTTTCTTGATCCTGTCATTATCCAGCTAGGTCCCATAGCACTTCATTGGTATGGACTTGGTTACGTACTGGGTATTCTTTTTGCTTGGTGGTATGCGCAAAAATTATTAAAAAAAACATCTCTATGGTATAGAGACCACCCTCCTATGGATAAAGAAAAGATCGGAGATTTTGTTGTCTGGTCTGCCATAAGTGTTGTTATCGGAGGGCGTTTAGGACAAGTTCTTGTATGGGATCCCATTTACTATTTTAACCATCCAAGTGCTATCATTGCCGTATGGGATGGGGGAATGTCCTTTCATGGCGGACTTATTGGTATTATCATTGCTATGATTTGGTTTGCCCGTAAAAATTATATTAACATACGAGCCATGTTTGATATCATTGCTGCAGGTGCGCCTATTGGTATCGGCATTGTACGAATCTGCAACTTCATCAACCAAGAGTTATGGGGCAATATCACTACACATCCTTGGGCTGTTTGTTTTCCTCTCGATCCTTACTATTTACCGCGCCATCCAAGCCAGCTTTACGAAGCATTTATGGAAGGATTTCTTCTCTTCATCATCCTGTGTCTTCTTATTTTTGGGTTCAAAGCATTAAAACATCCCGGTACTGTATCAGGAACATTTATTATAGGCTACGCAGTAACACGCAGCATTTCTGAAGTTTACCGTGCGCCTCAAGAAGATCCAGAATGGTTTTCGACTCTTTTCCATTCTACTGGTTTTACCTATGGCATGGCT
>NZ_JBHIOZ010000406.1:0-924 GCF_042195805.1 Bartonella sp. AP57NXGY
ACTCTGAAAGGTAGCATTTTACAGCTCAATAGGATAATATGTTTTTATACTACTTTAGACTATTTGACCAAACCTTGGCAAAACTTATATAAGAGATGAGGATTTTAAAAGTAGTGAAACAATTGTGATGAAGCACAAAACTATTGATAATGAACTAAAATATCTTGATGAACGTTCGCGTGATATTTTTCGCCATATTGTTGAAGCTTATCTTAATGATGGTGAACCTGTAGGATCACGTAATCTTTCGCGGCTTTTACAACAGACATTATCGCCTGCGACGATTCGCAATGTGATGAGTGATCTTGAACATCTCGGTTTGATTTATGCACCACATGTTTCTGCGGGTCGAATGCCAACACAATCAGGTTTACGCTTTTTTGTTGATGCATTTATGGAAGCGGGTGATTTGCCAAACGAAGAGCGAGAAAATATTGAAATGCAAGTCAAAGAGGCTGGTCATGCACAATCGATTGAACATTTTCTTGTTCAAGCAAGCCGAGTTCTTTCAGATCTTTCACGTGGGGCAGGGCTTGTTTTAGCAACAAAACAAGAAGGAACATTGAAACATATTGAATTTGTGCGCCTTGATAGGGAGCATGCTCTTGCCGTTTTGGTGACTCAACAAGGTGAAGTTGAAAATCGTATTGTTCATTTACCGGAAGGGGTTACTCATGCACAATTGACGGAAGCAACGAATTTTCTCAATGCCCATATCCAAGGGCGTACATTGAGTGAAGCTAAAGGGGAAATTGCCCGCTTATGCGCAGAAACACGGGCTGCACTTGATGATTTATCGCATCATCTTGTTGAAACGGGATTAGCTCTTTGGGGAGGAGAAGGTGCTGATCATAAAATACACCTCATTGTTCGCGGGCGTAGCAATTTACTTGAAGATGTGAAAGCAGAAGAAGATTTAGAACG
>NZ_JBHIOZ010000407.1:0-921 GCF_042195805.1 Bartonella sp. AP57NXGY
TTGGTTCAGTTTTAGGAGGCTTTATTACGGCTGATTTGGGCGTCGTCGTTGTTTGAGGTCTTATTATAATATTCTTAATTTCAGTTTATGAATATACCGAAAAATATAGTGAAACATTTGATTTAAACGCTTTTGCAAGGCATATTTCAATATCTCAGCGATGTTTTCCAAGAATTGCTCTGCTGCTTTTTGACGGAATTGAATATCAAATGCTTATAGCGAGGGCAGTGGTTTGAGAAAAGATAGAGTTGATTTCATTAGATTTCTATGTAGTGCAATCCAGTACCAGCTCTTAAGGGACAATAATATACTGAGATCGAACTCATTTCTATACATTTACACGACGCTATAGGAGTAATCCTCAGAAACTCTACTAGAATTCGTTAAAAAATGGCAGGTTATGGAGTGTGATCAAAAAATATATTTTTTACAAATACTTAATCTCATTTTAAGTTGTCTAAAATATAACCTTATCTTAAAACTAAGTCTATATACCGCCATTTATCATAAAGTTAATAAGTTATACAAAATGCGGGAGTATTGTGTTTTTCTGTTTAGAGACGAGTTAAAAAACACCTTATTAAACATTAAGAGATTTCAGATATAAAACAATTTAACTTATGGAAAGTATATAGACAAAATGTATCTTGATAAAAAAGTTTATAACTCCATGTGGTCTTCAAAGAAATTGCTCGCCATTACTCAACAGAAAAACATATAATAAGAACTTCTCAACCCAGTTATTGGTATAGAAATAATCCAGAAATTAGAGATTACTTAGATACTGGAAAAGCAATTGATCCGTTACTTTTAGCACTTTTAGCAGCGACAGATAGACGCAAACATACGCTTGAAATTATTGAACCTTCCTTAACGTCATCGCAAAATTTATTAATTAGCGATCGATATGTTTATTCTAGT
>NZ_JBHIOZ010000408.1:0-918 GCF_042195805.1 Bartonella sp. AP57NXGY
TTCATTCTTCCCCTCTTTCAATGGATTTATTTACAATAAAAAAGCTCATAAGCCTGTTGATATTTCCTGTCACCGCTTCATTAAAACAACGGTGAACAATATTGAAATGGTTAGTTGAGGAAACAATCCCGTCATTTCAAGCAAAGCAAGGATGAGGGATTGTTGACCATCACAAACAGCAAAACTTAAGGTTGGCATTCATCCGCATTTTTATATTTTTTACAAAACGGGCTGTTTAAGCGCTTTTCGACACTTCTCTTCGGGATGACAGCACCAGCCTGACAAATGGGGAGGTCTCTACCGTTAAAAGGAGAACACCAGCTAGCTCTCCCTTTATAATGGAATCCTGCTTGGATCATGCAAGCATCAATCGTTGCATTCTCATTGTTGCTTAACTTTTGAACTTCATCCTCAAGATAATTAAGGTGTGGCAAACCACACTCTAGCAATGCTTTTCCTACCTCCGTAGAATCTGCTCCTAGCTTCTCCCACACAGCCGTCTCTCCTCGAGGAGGTTTATCAATGTTTTCAATATCACATCCAGCAACCGTTAACAGAATGAGCAGGCTTAATAAATTAAACAACATTTTCATTTTTTGTTCCCTGTTCTCGTTGAATAAAGTTTGTTAAAACTAAATGAACCATAATTAATTTGACACTCACGACTCGCATCAGCATAACAATTATGGGGGCTCGGGTTAAGGCCCAAGACCGCTCTCCCCATCTCTCTGAGAGGATTAGTTGCTATAGTAAATAAACTGTTTGCTGCAAATATCATCATATAAAAAGGATTTTTTATACCTTTCTCCAAAAGTGAAAAATCTAGATTTAAAGGTGCCTTATAAGCCGTAGGCCAATTGTAACCAATCACTGTACTAATGGGGTCTAACATATGACCTTGTATGTAGATATAATTTT
>NZ_JBHIOZ010000409.1:0-912 GCF_042195805.1 Bartonella sp. AP57NXGY
TTCATTCAACACATTCGGTCATATGGCGACAAAGCCTTCTTTTGGTCATTCGCACAATTCAAGACCTTTTCATGGAAATGCATGCAGTCCTAATGCTTTTCTTTCTCACATGAATGCACAAGGTTTTGACTATGCAGTTGCAGGAGGGATAACCGGAGCAGCATTAGGAGCTGCAACTGGTCCAGGTGCACTTATGGGTGGACTTACTGGTGCCACGACTGGTTTCTTCGGAGGTTTTGGTTTAGGGTTCGTACAGAAAGTTCATGAGTGTTGGTTCTAATTTTTAGAGAGCAACTATAAAGATATCTCTGAAGTTAATAATTTGTAATTTTTTTCGAAAAATATCTAAATTATATTATCTACAATTATTATTGAGACGGACTTCAGAGATATTTATAATTTGTAATTATATTATAATTTGGATTGCGTGATGACAGATCTTATCTCTAAAATTATTGAAACGCTTATAGCAACATTTTTTTTTGGTTTAATATATCTTTTTTATTATAATTTTATTTCTTATAGTTGGAAAGATTCTCTAAAAAAATCATTATTAATAAGCTCAATATTCTTTCTTGTTAGTCTTTTATTTAACTATATTGGTTTATATCAAATTCTGAGAAATATTTTATAATAGACATTTTTAAAATGTCTTAGTGTGTTTATAAAAAGCTCTATACCGCAATAGGTTTTGCTATATTTGAGTATCCTAAAAACATAGAATACCTTCTTTAATATCATCACATCAGATTTAAAAATTGACTATTCTAATCTTTGTCATTTAGTCTAACCTCACAATGAAAAGCTTTTGGAATAACTCTGCCAAAATATAAAAATACAAAAATACAGAGGCAGATTTTTCCAAACAATAAAAAGAGGGAAACATGACTGAAAAAATTTATCCAATATCAG
>NZ_JBHIOZ010000410.1:0-905 GCF_042195805.1 Bartonella sp. AP57NXGY
TGTTATCTGATCAATTTTACTGAAAAGTTGCGTGAACACTGTAAAGTCCATGGAATTCCTCTTTAACGAATTTTCAACTTTTTATCACCTTGAAACATAGATATATGCTAACCGCTTCATTTGCATTTATACATTACCTAAGTGTTTTCACTGTATGCTAGGCATCTCTTTTTTTTCATGGTTAAAAAATTTCATATCAAGTTCGCGTCTTTTCCTTTTGATAAGTGAGTATTCAGCGTCACGTAAATGTGCTACCAATTGCATCTTTATAGATTCATTTTGGATCATGACTAATATACCATCGATATGTGCTTGAAGATCAGCAATGTCTTTCAGGTTTTCTTTTATTTGAAGTTCATCGAATAACTGTTTGAGGTATTGAAAACGATTTTCTACATGTTCAAAACTTTTCAAATTTACAACTTTATCTAGAACCGATACAGATTGTAAATGCCCAGAAATAGCTTTGCTCATTTGATCAAAAGTCCCAGAAATTTTGTTTTCTTCCTCCAATACCTTTTGATATGATTCCCTTGAAAGCTGCTTCTTCTTATAGAGCGATTCTGGTTCTTTGAGAAAAAAATTAGAAAAGTCTATTTGCTTTGGGTTTGTTTTCTGACTCTTTGTTATAGCCTGATAAGCTTTTTCTGTTTGTGAAAGTTGTTCTTTTTTTAACGCAAGCTGTTTTTTTAAGAGCTCAATAATTTCCTCTTTTTTTAATAGATCAATAAGCTCCAGATATTCTGCTGGTAGAGCAGATTGTGGCGGTGAAGCAGGTGGTAAGTCTACAGTTGGGTCCTTAGGTGGTGTTCGGGATTCGAAAGTTACTACGCTTACACCTGCATTTGCTGGAGCTAGATTCAGTATTCCCCAAAGGGTAATCATTCCTGTTATAATAAATCGCT
>NZ_JBHIOZ010000411.1:0-903 GCF_042195805.1 Bartonella sp. AP57NXGY
GATCATAAAATACACCTCATTGTTCGCGGGCGTAGCAATTTACTTGAAGATGTGAAAGCAGAAGAAGATTTAGAACGATTACGCCATTTGTTTGATGATCTTGAAACGCGTGAAAGTATGGCACAACTTCTCGATTTAACGGATGAAGGTTCTGGGGTTAGAATTTTTATTGGTTCAGAAAATAAGTTATTTTCTCTTTCTGGTTCTTCTTTAGTTGTAGCACCTTATCGTGATTCACAACAAAGAGTCATTGGTGCTTTAGGTGTTATTGGTCCTACACGGCTTAATTATGCAAGGATCGTGCCCATGGTTGATTATACAGCTCAACTTGTGTCACAGTTATTGCGTTAAAACGATGCAAGTAAGTATTTGTACTATAAAAGCTCATTGTATTATATACATCGATACCCCTTGATTTTTGTCTGTAGAATTTCGATATCGAGAATAACGAATCTTATGAAGGAATAAAATTTTTATGTCTGATGAAAAAAACAAATTTACTGACGCTTCATTTGAAAATTGTGATTTAAAAAATCCAGCTGATCGTAATACACTTAAACAGGCAGCCGATGAATTTTTAAAAACACATAAAACAGAGGAACACGAAGTCGTTGAAACAGAAAGCAATGAGGTTAGTGATCTTTTAGCGTCTTTGCAGGATGAAAATAAAGAACTGAAAGATCAGCTTTTACGTCTTGTTGCAGATATGGAAAATCTTCGACGCCGTACTATGCGAGATGTGGCGGATGCAAGAGCTTATTCCATTGCTAATTTTGCACGGGATATGTTATCGGTTTCTGACAATCTCAATCGTGCTTTGGAAGCTATTCCAGAAGGTGCACGGGAGAGTGATGCTGGTTTGAAATCATTGGCAGAAGGCGTTGAAATGACTGAACGTGCCAT
>NZ_JBHIOZ010000412.1:0-903 GCF_042195805.1 Bartonella sp. AP57NXGY
TCTTGCATTAATCTCTGCAAGCGCTCGGGATAAAAAAAATCTTCTGGACGCAAATCTATCCCATGATCACGTGCGTAATCTAAAATTTTTTGCTGGTGTTTTGCTGGCATGTCACGCCATCTATAAACAGATGACACATCTCTTTGCACTATGGTTGCTACAGTTTTGAAACCACCTAAATATTTTATAATTAATCTCGAAGGCATATGTAATCTCCATAACAGCACAATAAATAATTGCACTTTTTACATATGTCAACAAAAAATGCACCTTTCACATTTTTGCATTTTACGTATTTTTAGGGATAATATTTAAATTATGAGTAGCAATATTGAAAAAAGTATCCAACAATGGCTAGAAAAAAAATTAGACGAGCGCGGACACGGTGCTCAAATAGAACTAGCCGCCTACTTGGGAATCCATCAATCCACTATAAGCAGAATGATTAATCCTTACAAAAATGGAAAATCAAGAAGCATAAGTATTGGGGAATTAGTTAAAATAGCTGAGTTTTTTAACGAGCCCCCCCCCAATTTCTTCAATGATGTTGATCAAGAATTTATGAATTTTTATCGTGATCTTTCTGAAGAAAACAAGAAGTCTGTGATTTTATATATTGAGTTTTTAAGGCAATCAAAAGATAAGTTATAGTTTCCTTTTCTTTCTGAGAAAACCCTTTTAAAAGATTAGAATCTTGTTCCGCTATTTGCATTTTGTATCTCCATAAATTGTGGATAGTGCACTTTTTAAAAAAACATATCTAGCATAAATATGCACTTTTTACATTTTTATGTTGACACTTGCACTTTTTGCATATATTTATCTCCCATATCTTAGAAAATAACTTTTGCCAATAGGCAGTATGGAGGCATTTGTGAATAAACCAGTGTTTATAAATTCTGA
>NZ_JBHIOZ010000413.1:0-902 GCF_042195805.1 Bartonella sp. AP57NXGY
TGCGAAACAACCGTTGCCTCCATCGGTGCTCCCGTAAACATAACAAGCCGATTTTCATCATCAAAAGCACCAAGCATTGGGGCGCCACTTTGCCAACGAGGGCTGTCTAAAGAAGCCGGCAAGGACTCAAGATTGATCGAGATCTCATCTAACTGTTCTAAAGTATAACCTGTCGTAAATACTGGAAACAACGTGAAAGGTTTTCCCTGTAGCGTCGACCATTTCTGCAATCCCCAATCATAGACAAAGGTCGTTTGCTCGTTATTGCCTCTTTTTAAGGACCAGTAAATCCGGTTATCAATGGGATCTATAACCCCTTGCATCTCATCAAGAGCAAACTTATCAAAGGTTTTAAAAACTGTTCTATCAACCTTCTCAAAGCCTATCGGCAAAAGTTGACCATCAGCACTGATCTGATAAAAGCCACCATCACTCGCAAAAAAAGCATCACTCCCTCGACACGCTATAGAAGCTGAACTGCGCGCTCCACGCTTGTCTTGGATCTTTTGAAAAGCAAACGGGCTCTTGGAACCTAACGTCAAAGAACCAGCATAAATAGCAGAACGAAGAAAAATAAGGGGATTGGTTGTTTCTGTTGCCCCCTGCACATATTCTCCATCTTGGAAATCCATATAACCACTAACATTATATTGAGTCTCCCATAGAGTTTCATCGCCTTCTCCAGACCAATGGATGCGATTGGGATTATCTGTCAATTGCATCAAACAAACAAAAGGTCCCCAAACCTTAACCAATCCTGCTTTCGGTGGATTTCCTTCTAAATCTTCAAACCGTTCAGAACTAAGGACCTTGAAAACTTGCGGTTTATCATTTTTATTCACCGCAATAACCATGTTTTTAAAAAGAGCAAACGACCATTTATTCTCTTCATTTGCTTGATA
>NZ_JBHIOZ010000414.1:0-899 GCF_042195805.1 Bartonella sp. AP57NXGY
CAAAGGCTATTTAGAAGCCACACTGGAAGCTAATCCAGAGATTGCCAAATATGGTGTGTTTTTACCGCGGGGCTTAACGGTTATTCTGCCTGAATTTGTGTTGTCTAATCCCCAAAGCATGGTGAAGCGGTTATGGGATTAATGCGCACATACCCCTTTATTTTAGTCAAGGTGGGAGATAAACCTGTTCATGAGGTTTTTTATCAGCGTCTTTTAACCGCAACCATTACGGACCATGCCGGTAATGAAGCCGATACATTTGAAGCAGAATTTGATGATAATGGCAATGATTTAGAGGTTCCACAAACGGGCAACGCTCTCCAGGTGATCTTTGGCTATGAGAACAGCATCAGTGCATTTATGGGGCGTTTTGTTGTCGAATCGGTTGTAAGTTGTGGGGGCAGTGATGGAGAGATTTTGCGCCTTTGTGGCAAAAGTGCCTCGATGCGTAAAGAGCTTAAAGAACAGGTGAGTGAGCATTTTGATCACAAAACTGTTGCTGAGATTGTTGAGACACTGGCCAAACGCCATGGCTATCAAGCAAAGGTCAGTCCTCAGTTCACCAAACAAACTTTACCTTATGTGATTCGTACAGATCAATCGGCTGTTGATTTTTTAACCCGCCTTGCCGACCGCATGCGGGCACGTTTTTTAATCAAGGACAATAAGTTTTTATTTTTAAGCGGTGACAATTTACCAGTACTCGACATCCATAAGTATGACTGTTCTAACTGGGAATTCACATTAGAGCCACGCACGCAATATGGCACCATTGAAGCTGCTTATTTTGATCGCTCAAAAGGGCAGCAATGCCAAGTCAAGCATCAGACAGGGTTTAGCGGTCCCGTGCGGCGTTTACGGACTTGTTACACTTGTGAGGAGGAAGCACGAGCTGCTGC
>NZ_JBHIOZ010000415.1:0-897 GCF_042195805.1 Bartonella sp. AP57NXGY
GGCGGTAAATGTAAGGGTTCTATCATGGGGCAGGGTGGTGAGAGTTACAAAGGTGGTAACGGTGGTAGAGGTGGTAAAGAATGTGGCGGCGGCGGCGGTGGATATTTTGATGGGAAACACGGAAGCGACAAAATTGGCGGCGACGGCGGTGATGGAGCAGTACTCATAAAGGTATATTTATAAGGTGAATTGAACAATGGCACGGAAAATAAGTAAAGACTGTTTATACTGTTTAAAAAAGTGGGAAGGTTTGCGCTTGCAGGCTTATCAAGATGCTTCTGGCATATGGACGATTGGTTATGGTCATACGAAAAAAGCCGGTCAACCAACAGTTGTTGAGGGTATGGTGATTACAGAAAAAAAAGCTGAAAACATGCTTTTAGCAGATTTGCGGCAATATGAGAGGGCGGTAGAAAAAGCAGTTTGTGTGAATTTAAGCGACGAGCAGTTCGGCGCTCTTGTTTCCTTTTGTTATAATGTGGGTATTGCAGCTTTCCAAAACTCTACATTGCTTAAAAGGCTTAATCGGGGGGATTATGAAGCGGTACCAACCGAATTGCAGAAATGGACCAAAGCGGGAGGCAAACGTTTACAAGGTCTCGTACACCGGCGTGTAGCAGAGGCAGGGCTATGGGCGAAAGGGGCTTATGTTTCTTCTAATTATCAAACAGTAGAAACGAAACAACCAACAGGGTTTCTCAAAGCAGAAGCATTGGCACCGATTATTGGTTCTTTCTCAGGTCTTGGTGGGTTTTTAGCGGGCAATGGACCAATCCAATGGGCTTTAGCCGCCATTATGGTTTTAGCGGCATGTACTGGCATTTTCTTTGTTGCTAAACGCTTTCAGGAGCACCGCCTATGATCTTATGGATGAAAAGAAACTTGATGGTAACAGGT
>NZ_JBHIOZ010000416.1:0-897 GCF_042195805.1 Bartonella sp. AP57NXGY
GTGAACCAATGTGTAATATCCATTATTTAAAAGATATTGCTGTCAATACCTTTGAAAATTGTAAAGCAGAATTAAAAGGAAATTGTAAAATGGAAGTTGGTTTTTACTTTTATGGCTTCATCTCACCCAATTAGGTTTTATCTCCATTTCAGAAATTACCCCACCAGGTATACGCAACATCCTTATTCCTATCTGGCATACAAAAACAGGAGTTGCTCGTAGGCCCCTTATCCGTCTCAATATACCATCAAATATGCATCTGCACTGACATTAGATATTGATACAGGTAACAAAAAACAAAAGATTTATTTGGAATAACAACGTCATAACATCACTACTAGATTGACAATGGAGTGGAAAAATATTCCCGTTTTTATCATCGACACATCGCTTGTCTCACTCCATGAAAGAATTAAACTTGAAGCATGCTTCCACAGGGAGCACTCTAGTTTACGTAATTAACTCGCGGGAAAAAAGAAAATCCTAGTCATTTAGACTATTCTAAAACATATGATTGGTGGAAAAATAGAGCATATATATCGTTGTTCTCCCCTTTTTCCGCTCTTATTTGATATTTATTTTCTTTTTGTTTAAAGAGCACGCTCTATATTTCTTGATATCATAAAATACTCTTCATAGATAATTTAAAAAGCAATATTTCCGAGACTTTCAAATTGTACAACGCCACATAAAATACAAGAAGGGTAAAATAATATGGCTATATTTCTCACAAGAAGAGTTTTGCTTACAAAGACCACCATTTGCAAAATATGTAAACATGATAAGAAACTAGCACGATATACTGAAAAAACGAAAGAATGTATTTCATGTGTGATTGGCAGTATGATACAGAAAATACTTATAATAGAGTAGTTAAGGGAAGAAAGTTAACCTAAA
>NZ_JBHIOZ010000417.1:0-897 GCF_042195805.1 Bartonella sp. AP57NXGY
CCAGATAATAAACTTTGTCTCCTCTTTTCAGCCATTGTAATTTTACAGTGAAAACTTTATTTTGCAACGATATACTATATCCTATAAATAATTCTAAAATTTGCCGAAGAATGCATTTCAAACAAGTGAATAATATCTCATCATTATCTTGATACAAAGATAAAACTTCTCCCCCAAAATTATTGTTGCTTTATTTTGCTACCTGAATACAGATCCCCCAAATCGATAAGCTATAATTTCAACTTTAGGCCATTCTTATAAATTATTATAGAGTCTTTTAAAAATTCTCATGATAATAGTGCTTGGTTTCTAGATTTATTAAATACCCTCTTTTAGACATCTTTACCCCTCCCTCATCTAACAGAGGAATCGCATCAAATATCTAACTCACTATCTGTAAATTAAAATATTCACGTAAATATATTATGATTATTTTCAGATAAATTCTATAAACAAAGCAAAAAACAAATATAATAAATTTTGTATAAGTATGTTTATTGCTATTTTATAAATATGACAATTACCGTGATTAATATTTAATTTATTATGACATAATATCTATAGTTTTATTATATAAATAATATTACATAAATCTATTTTAAAAAATATTTATATATAAAAACTTAAAAAATAAAATTATAATATTTTAAATGTTGTAATTTTATTTTAGTTTTATTTTAATTTTCTAAAAATTTATCTGTTCGATTGTATATAATCCATTCTTTACCTTTAGTAATAAAAAACACAAAGTAGCTCATAAAAATACAATTTTCATACTTCTTTAAGAGTTCGCTAACGCCTCATTAACATTGTTGCTGTAAACAGTCATCAGAAACAGAAAAACTGTTTTTCTCCGGATCAGGTAGCGCGTACCGGAGTAACAGTTTCTGTTTTTAT
>NZ_JBHIOZ010000418.1:0-896 GCF_042195805.1 Bartonella sp. AP57NXGY
GTGTGGTGATAATAAGATTCACAGACCCACTCAAGAGCGCGTTGTGTACTTTGTATATAAGAAAATGTTTGTTCATTAAGAATGACCAAATCAACAATGAGTCCACGCATACGCCAATATTCATGTGCTTTAAGGAGCTCGCGCAGTACAGTTATATTTCCCTCGTTATTTAATCTAAGAAGACAGAGTGGATTGTCTCCTGAGATAGACATGGGCCAAAGATTAGACTGTTTTCCTAGCGTTTTTGCTAATATTTCAGAAGGAAGACGCCACGTTCTTTCTGGATAAATAAGCGGTGTTGCATATTTTTGATAGACAATAGCTTCTTTAAGCTGGGTTCCGCTCTGATACAGTGCGACTTGTGAGCGCGTCCATGCCATTGAAAGTTCTTTTTGAAACATATCAGGTTGTCGATAATGTTTAATATGATTATTTAGCGCTTCTTTTGTATGAGCAGCAAAAGTCCAAAAAATAAGTTCTGCTTTTTCATGGGCTGAAATTTTTATACGGCATCGCAATGACATAACAGGGTCAAGAACACAACCTTGACTGTTACTGAAACGAGCATTTTGGTCAAATGCAGCGGGTCGATGAATGGATCGCCCCCGACCAATAAACAGAGAGCGATCTGTTTCAGCTTCTGTCTCTTGGAGAATATCTGTTGTACTAGAAACAAAATGGGTAACATAGATTTCAGGATCACTAGGCGAGCGTTTGCGCCTTTTGGCAAAAATTGTTTTACCTTCTTCAGTAATTTCTGTCTCTATAAACATACGGGAAAAAACAGGATGAACTTGGTCTGTATCCATCGTGGCAAGCGCTAATTCACCATAAGAAGTCACTTCAATGAGTCGGTCTTTATTTGTCGTATTCATCAGTTGAATACGTCTCCCTTC
>NZ_JBHIOZ010000419.1:0-896 GCF_042195805.1 Bartonella sp. AP57NXGY
GTGTGGTGATAATAAGATTCACAGACCCACTCAAGAGCGCGTTGTGTACTTTGTATATAAGAAAATGTTTGTTCATTGAGAATGACCAAATCAACAATAAGACCGCGCATACGCCAATATTCGTGTGCTTTAAGAAGCTCACGCAGTACAGTTATATTTCCCTCGTTATTTAATCTAAGAAGACAGAGTGGATTGTCTCCTGAAATGGACATGGGCCAAAGATCAGACTGTTTTCCAAGCATTTTTGCTAATATTTCAGAAGGAAGACGCCATGTGCGGTCTGGATAGATAAGCGGTGTTGCATATTTTTGATAAACAATGGCTTCTTTAAGCTGAGTTCCACTCTGATACAGTGCAACTTGTGAGCGCGTCCATGCCATTGAAAGTTCTTTTTGAAACATATCAGGTTGTCGATAATGTTTAATATGATTATGCAACGCTTCTTTTGTATGAGCAGCGAAAGTCCAAAAAATAAGTTCTGCTTTGCCATGGGCTGGAATTTGTACACAGCAGCGCAATGACATAATAGGATCTAGAACACAACCTTGACTGTTACTAAAACGAGTATTTTGGTCAAATGCAGCGGGACGATGAATAGATCGCCCCCGACCAATAAACAGAGAGCGATCTGTTTCAGCTTCTGTCTCTTGGAGAGTATCTGTTGTACTAGAAACAAAATGAGCAATATGAATATCAGGGTCGCTAGGTGAGCGTTTACGCCTTTTGGCAAAAATTGTTTTGCCTTCCTCAGCAATTTCTGTCTCTATAAACATACGAGAAAAAACAGGATGAACTTGGTCTGTATCCATCGTGGCAAGTGCTAATTCACCATAAGAAGTCACTTCAATGAGTCGGTCTTTATTTGTCGTATTCATCAGTTGAATACGTCTCCCTTC
>NZ_JBHIOZ010000420.1:0-896 GCF_042195805.1 Bartonella sp. AP57NXGY
ACGCGCATTTTAGCGTTGTTACAGCTTTTGCATTTAGGTGGATTTGTTAGCGTGTAACGAATTATCTTTTGTGCTGTGATTGCAGGGGCAGGTTTAAGGGTGGGGGTGCATAAATGAAAGAGATATTATCATATCAAATTGTTTGATCACGCATAAAAATTTATGCTTTATGAAGGGGCATTTGTCGCCTTGTAACTTGCCTGATATCTTGTATGAAAGCCCAAAATTCAGTAGGATTCCTCTCACTTCAAAACTTCTTATCTTAAATCAATTCAAATCATTTTCTTGTGTATCACAAGGAGGGGTGTGGTTGTGGGATTATTAAAAAGTGTGATAAGTTGCAATGTGAGGGGAGGATAATCTCCGTGTCAGTGAAGGAGATTGCTCTTAGCGTTTTAAAAAATATGTTAAGTTTCGTAGAAAAAGGCGGGGAATATATGGAAATTGATGAAAGTTTAGAATGGCTTTTACGTTCTCAAAAACTAACAATACTGCAGGCAGCGTTATTGATAGTGGGCTTGAATCCACTTATATGTGAATTTACCAACGAAGACAGACCTGAAGACAGTGGTATTTACGAAGGAGGGGAGCGAGTACCGCTCGCTAAAATTGCTTTGTTCCGAGCTGTTTATAATGAGATAGTAAGAGTAGTAGAAGAGGGAAAATTAAGGGTAGAATGGTACTATCATCGTGATTTTCGGGGGGTTCGTTTGGACGAGAATCCTATTGTTGAATATTCTTCTGTTTCCCTAGATGATTTGAAAGAATGGCTTTTATTGTGTGGTAAGAGACCTAAAGTTTTTTTTCCTGAGGATGCTGCTGCTGAGACTAAGGATCAGAAATATTATGCGTTTCAAGATCCAACGCATCCACGTTATGCTCCAAAGCTTGCTGCT
>NZ_JBHIOZ010000421.1:0-895 GCF_042195805.1 Bartonella sp. AP57NXGY
CAGCACAGAAATAATCCATGATAACTCAGACCTTTTTAATGAAAATTTCACAGCCCAGAGCTGCTAGACCTTCTCCAAAAGTATCCAAAGCAATATCTTTTAAATAATGAAGATTACGCATTGTTTCACGCTTTTGTTTATTGCGTTCTTTAATGGGGTCACAACCCTCATGCAAAACAGAACGCCATTGATTTGCCAATTCACGCGCTTTTTTTAAAGAAACATGTCTTAATGCACCCAAGCCCATTTCGCGGCGCCACCATGAATGGTATAACGATAAAGCCATTGAGCACCTCCATCTTTACGCTTATGAAGTAACAAGCCGGCACCATCATTATATTTGCCAGCTCCCAATGTTGCGACAGACCTCGCATTAAGACGGTTCATAAGAGCCATTTTTACTCCTTTCTTATACAGTTTTTACCCACACGCCAGCTCCGCTTTTGACGTGCAAGCAAATGGTTTTGATTGATTCAACATACACAGATTTGAAATGAGAGAATCCTACGTTATTCGGAGTTCTAATTCAATATGAATAACGCTAAATTATCATTATAAATCAATACGTTGTCCCAAATATTCACATGACAGTAGCGCATTTTTTGCTGTACTGCCATGAGAGAGAAGACCAACAGCTTTATCCAAAAAAGCATCACAATCTAAATTATCAAAAGCGTTCTTCAAAGTCTCTGAATAAGACCTGTGATAAACAGGGCTTGCAAGAATAACATCGTCAGCGTCTGCGATTGTTTTGACAAATGTATACACTTTAGCATCGCAATGGTAATAACTTATAAAAACAATAACTTTTTAAATGACTCCTCAACGGCGTATGAATATAAGCACGTTTTTTCTCGTCATTTTTTAAGGTATTAAACTCTTCCAATCTACCGAA
>NZ_JBHIOZ010000422.1:0-893 GCF_042195805.1 Bartonella sp. AP57NXGY
CGCATTCAGCAGTTAAGCGGTGTAGGAAAAGTCATTTTTACTTCTTCTGAAGATGATTTATATTACTCTCAGCTTTACATTGATAATCTAGCAGGGAGTCTACATTTTAACTTTAATGTTAGCCTTGCAGAAGAAAAAGGTGATTATCTCTTTATCAAAAATGGCCGTGGTTCTCACACAATAAGTATTTTAGATTCCGGTATTGAAATTGTTGATCCTTCTTCAACAGAACTTGATTTAATTGTTGATCAAAGTGGTGGCGCATCTTTTACTCTACAAAGTTTTTCTGGTGCAAAAATTCCAATTATTGATGGGGGAACTTATACCTATGGCTTAAAACACAAAAATATTGAGAATGAAGAGGGAAAAATTTGGTATTTGACTGCAGTTTACATGGATAGTGCGTCACACAGAAGCAGATCTATGCGGCATTTAAATCAAAATCAATCAGTTTTTTCTCTTTCAACTATTGCAGCACCACAAGCGCATGCTATTAAATTGCCACGTCGAAGAAAAAACCGCCAAAACTTAAGGCAAAAATCTCAGGTTTCTGTATCTCCAACTGTTTCCTCTCTTGGAAGTCATGTTATTGAAGTCTTAGGTTCAGGAAGTTTTCATCCTCTTTCTGATGAAAAACAACAAACTGCTGTTTCAACCTCTTCTCAATCTTTAGCCGATCAAATGATTTTACGTCCAGTTCATAAAGAACACCCTTTTCCACAATTGAGTGAGAAACTTTCAGTTTCTCACTTTTTGACCACTCCCTCTACAGATGCGGTATTGTCTATGTCTGTGGCGCCAGCGATGGTTTTTCAAAATGAAATGCAAACCGTACGTGCGGGAAGAGGAATTCTAGATAAAAGTAAAAAGAATACGGCTTTATGGACCTATGC
>NZ_JBHIOZ010000423.1:0-892 GCF_042195805.1 Bartonella sp. AP57NXGY
GCATACCATTGCGAAAACGTCCCATCCGGCATGCCTATGCGCCGCGCCACCTCTGCTTTCGACCAATCATTCATTTGTCCCAAAGCTCTCACCGCATCCACAAGCTCATTCCATAAAGCAATGTCATCACTGTTGCGGTTTTGTGCTGTTCCATTAGGCTGGATTTTAGGTCGCGCCCAAGGATTTTTATCGACCGTTGCATTTATCGCGTTTTTCATCTATAATCTCCCTCTCGTATTGATCTAGATTCGTATTGATTTTAGATTTTATTGAATGGGTAGGCTCACACCTACCCATTTTTGTTACTCTAAAGCCGTACGCGATACTAAAACGGCTAACCTTGCAAATCCCCTCTCTTTCTCACACATCAGGGAACTTGCTAACTCCACGCATCTCTCCCGATCAGGCAAAGATACCTAGAAACTTCATGTATTGATTAGACTATGAAATGGATAAGATTCCTCCCCCCCTTTCTTTGTTAACGCTTCAAGCTGGTACGCGATACAAAACCAGCTTCCTTTTGAGAATTCTTATAAACCCCCCTCTTTCCTTTCCTATCGTTTAGGAAACTTGATCACCTCACGCCCCTCATCAGAGGCGGAAAGCTTTCTCAAAGCTTTATGCAAGTGTTGACTGAATTCTTCCTCCCCCAAAGCCTCATCATCGTCTACTGTCAAAGCTAAATTCCCCACATTGTTTGGCATTAAGCGGCTCACCTTTGGCTTTATCGGAAGCTTCGATTTGAACGCTTCATCCTTTTTCTCAAGGCGACCATAAACATCGGCCAAGTGATCAGGCGCAAGCTTTGCCGCTAGCTGTTTTTCTGCTTTAACAGCCTTCACATATTCTTTACGCAAACGCCCATTCAAGCGCGCCGCCTGCTGGTCATAAA
>NZ_JBHIOZ010000424.1:0-891 GCF_042195805.1 Bartonella sp. AP57NXGY
GATGTTTCTACGGTTTTTGGTAAAGATCTCAATGCTTATGCAATTGAAGCAAAGCTTTCTGCTGATGGTCATGTGGTACGTGAAGCGGCTCTCAAGGAAAGTGGTGATTATAAGGTGTTAGCGGGGTGGAGAGAGCCATTTCAGCCTGAAGGGGGTATTCGCGTTTTATCGGGAGATTTGGGAACAGCTATTATAAAAGTTTCCTCTGTTAAACCAGAGTATTGGCAGATTAAAGCACCAGTCTTTGTTTTTAATGATCAAGAAGAACTACAAAAATCTTTTAAATCTGGAGCGTTGCATGATAAAGATTTTATCGCTGTTATTCGCTATCAAGGACCAAAAGCCAATGGTATGCCAGAGCTTCATAAGTTAACGACCATTTTAGGCGTTTTACAAGATCGCGGTCAAAAGGTAGCATTGATAACCGATGGTCGTATGTCAGGGGCATCAGGAAAAATTCCTGCTGCTCTCCATGTGACACCAGAAGCAGTGGATAATGGCCCTATTGCACGTTTGCAGGATGGTGACATTGTTTTCCTTGATGTTCATGGGGGTAAATTAACTCTTTTGGAAGATTTAGCAAAATTTAACGCGCGAACAACCACGCCTCCTGATCTTTCAAAAAACGAATATGGTGTTGGACGCGAACTTTTTCATGTGTTTCGTCAATCCGTTAATCGTGCAGATCAAGGGGCATCTGTTTTTATGACATGACGAATGTAAAAATGGTAAATCATATGCAATGAAACCATGCAAAATGAATTGTTACAATTCTTAGAATTTTGGTATAGGAAGATTGTGTGATCGCGCAGCAGCTTTGAGTGTATTAACCATAAGCATGGCAATTGTCATTGGTCCAACGCCTCCTGGAACAGGGGTGATCGCAGCAGC
>NZ_JBHIOZ010000425.1:0-889 GCF_042195805.1 Bartonella sp. AP57NXGY
GTGCCGGTGCCTATAATATGGCTGTTTTTGTGTTGAACTTCCTCACTGGAACCTTCCCCTTGACTAAAAGCAGCACTACCCGTTGCCCCTGCGCCACCCGTGCCATAACCGGTGCCAACACTCATTGAAGCACTTTCACTGCTGTTGTGTGTGCTTTGCGTGTTTTGTGCACTTTCAAAGATGATATCTTTACCTGCTTCCATGGTGATATTTCCGCTCTGTGCATCATTTTCCAGCACATAGATTGGATTGGTACCAGCAATAATATCAGCGCCAACACCATGAATGCTGCCTTTGTGGGCTTGCATGTTAACAGCGCGTCCGCCTTCTATGCTATCTGTCACCGCTGTGGAAACTTGAGAAGAAGCTTCTGTTTTCTCAGTTTTAAAGCCCACGGTTACACTGCCAGATGCGCCAGCCAGATTGGCAAGAGCATCCTTGGTGGAGCCCCCCAACCCTCCTAATGAGCTACTCAGTCCTTTGGTTGTGTTCCCCTTTTCCCCCGTATTGCCAGTCAGCCAATTAATAAAGTTCTCTCCTTTATTAAAGAGGTGATTGATTTTCATGCCGGTCAATATGCCATTAATAACTGTATTGTTACCATCCTTATTATTCATGTGATCTGCGGCATCTTTTAGTCCTTGTACCGTGCCAAGGACACCGATATCAACGGAAGTTGTCACACCAGCAAAAGACTTTTCATGTGTCTCTTTGCCGTTAGAGGTATCATAGCTTTCTGATAGGGTGATATTATTGCCGGCATCCATGTTGACATCACGATCCGCCGAAACAATGGCTGCTTGCATATTTATATCATTGTCAGCAGTAATCTGCACATCTTGGCGTGCCGTGATGTGTGATTGTGTGGAAGTGGTTTCCCATTGATCGC
>NZ_JBHIOZ010000426.1:0-887 GCF_042195805.1 Bartonella sp. AP57NXGY
GGGTGTAGAAAACCAACCTTCCATTCACGAGCAAGAGAACATTACGAAAAAAGCTAAACGGGTTAGAAATGACAGTGGTTGTCGTACCCCTGATGATTTCGAACCTGTTTATGATTTCGCAATCGAAGAGGGATTGCCTCCAGAGCGTGTCAAAGCCGAAATGGCAAAATTTCGAGATTATTGGAAAGCTAGAACAGGCAAAGATGCACGCAAAACGGATTGGAAAGCAATGTGGCGCAACTGGGTGCAAAAAGCTATCGAGGATTTAGAGAACGGAAAAAACTATGGAAAATCACTCTTAAAGGCAAAAAAGTGTAGATGAACGCATCTCAGACAGCATCCTTGATATCGGGCCTCGAGGTCACTTTGAAACACATTCACGAGATGATAACTCTGGAGTTTCCTTTAGTTTTGAAAAGTGGCAAGCATTGACACAACAGCAGGAAGCGATTGCCTTAGAAGCGTGTGATCAACTTCACGAATTGTTTTCAATAAAAGTGAGTAAAGAGGACATAACCAAGGCAATTCGGATGCTTTCGGTGTGGTTTAAAAATTTCGCAACAGACAGATCATGAAGGTATGGCGCTTACCTATGGAATGGTTTTGGAAAGTGTTTCTGCGTGGTCACTCATAAAAACGGTTAAACAGATTTTATGCGATGAGTTAGAAGGTTTATCGGATACGTTTTTTCCAAGCACTCGTGAGTTAGTAAGATTATGTCGTGATTTGAAAAATAGTCTTTTGACGAAAACCAATCTTGTACACTAGGCTGTTTTGAACACCCGTGAAAAAAGGCTGAAAGAAAAGGCAATGAGAGAGAATTCAAGACCACTCACGTTGGTTGAAAAGCAAGTGAAAAACACTGCAAATTAGCAAACTAATGAAAA
>NZ_JBHIOZ010000427.1:0-886 GCF_042195805.1 Bartonella sp. AP57NXGY
AAGCTTCTCATCGTGCCTAAATGGTAACTTATCGTGTGTTAAATGGAAAAATGAGAAAAAGCATCTTTATGCAATATAATCCAATTATGATTTTTTGATTTGAAGATAAAGGGTTTAAAGTTCTACAAGACTGATACGATAAAGGGGGGAAGTTGCCTATCTTAGAAACTAAGGCGTATTTTAGGTGCTCTTGATATAGCTATCTCACCAAATGGTTTTGAAGACTTATCCTTTTAGCTCTATTCACTAAAAGGTCATTTTGAGGGGGCTTGGCTAATGAATGTAAAGGAAAATTAGCACGTAATATTTCGCTTTGCTGGTATAGATGCTGAATGAGTTAATTATCTAGAGGATCACTGAAGAGGGAGCGCTAAAAAATGGTGAAAATCCTCCGTACTTCGGTGAATTCGTGGTTGAAGATATAATCGTAGAACTTGGCTTATCTGTTCCTGAAACAGCTGAATGGTTTGAAATGGTTAGGGTGTCAGTTCTGCATATGCTTGACTCGCTATACAAAAAAATTACGATTTCGTGCAAGCTTTAAAACATAAATACCCTAAAGATATATCCTCTTTGTACATGTTCTTATCATCGTTAAAATGCCTTCTTAAAGCACGACAGGGGATGCTATAAAATTGAGAGCTGTAAAATATATGGGGCTTGGAGGGGGTGAGAAGATGGTGTTCAATCGAAGTACTCTATCCTTATTTTTATGGGCTATGCCTGAAAGAGAGAGCTGGAGAGACAATTTATGAGCAAAGAGAAAGTGTTTTGAGGTTGCGTGTCTGCAAGAGCAGAACAGTAGTCGTGGTGATATTTAAAAACAATAAATTTGATAAAATTTTACAATTTTGCCAAAAGCCAGTTTATTATAAAAGCTGTTGCT
>NZ_JBHIOZ010000428.1:0-885 GCF_042195805.1 Bartonella sp. AP57NXGY
CCAGTATCGCATAAGTGAAGATCTCTTTGCTTAAGGTGCTTTACTTGAACTCTTATATTATTCAGAATAAGCATCCAGGCAGCAAAATATGATACATGTCCATTGCATTAAGTAGAGCCACGGGAAAAAATATCTTTGTTATAGAACCAGCAGAATCGCTTCTCTTCTTCGAGGGCACTATCATTTCGGCTTTCACTTCTTTTTTGTATGAGGGACAGTATCTTTTTGATAGGCGATTATAAGGGCTGAAAATGTTTAGCTGTACACCCAAAATACCCAATTCTATTCGAGTTCAAATTGATATTGATCTATGCTTCTTCTAAAATCAGTGCAATATAGTGCCATATAAAGTGAAGCTACGCGGGCTTAATGAAGGGCGTGATTTTGATAAAAAAATTTGAAAAGAGAGAATTTGTCGATATTTGAAGCTTATCCGGTATGAAAAATGATATATTATCATTATAAATCAAAGTTTTGTATATTTAAAGAGTGTGCTTACAAGAAAATATTACTTGGTGAAATTTTTTAAAAGGAGTGGGTATTTGAAGAAAAAAGAGCAATGTTTTCTTTAATTTTTAGGAGGATATTCATTGTTTTTTTCTTTCTTATCAGTTTGAAATAATAGACTTTTTCAATCGCAGCTGTATCTCATTAAAGGTCTTGTGGTGATAAAGGGAGTGTTTTTTAGAGAAGAAGTGTTTTGTTATGGTGGCAAGGGCATTTGAAGAAAAATCAAAGAGAGTGAAAAAATCGCTCAGAGAATGTCAAAAAGAAGCATAAAAAAACTGTGATGCCATCCTGTATATCTAAAAAAATGCTTTTCAAAAATATTTTGAATATTTTATTAAAATTTTTAAAAAGCAGCGATTTGTGGTGTTGCGAGTC
>NZ_JBHIOZ010000429.1:0-884 GCF_042195805.1 Bartonella sp. AP57NXGY
TTTGCAAATTAATCGCTCTATATTTGTGCTCTGTACTTTTAAATGGTAACTTTTAAAACGTTTTTTAGTACCATATCTAAGGTAAAATAGTATTTTACTGCTATGGTATTACCCGCCTCCATTTTTTTGTGGAAGCGAATAATTCCGTTCTTAAAAACTAGTCTGCAATCTATTCATTAAAAGGCTTTTCATTTCATAAGATATAAAATACCTCTTTATCGTTTTTTTAACTTTTAGTAAGCGTTTTAAAAGCGATTTTATCCTTAATCCTTTTATGCAATTTTTTAAATTAAACCTATAAGCTTATGACAGGTTCAAACAGTTAATTTCTTTAATGCCATTTTAGAGGTTTTTCCCAATTTTGGGAAAAATTATATGATCTCTATTTTCTATAAATGCGTATCTTTTGGTACAATTTATCTTATAACAGTTTCAAACGATTACCCTCTATAGGTAATAAGATATTGCTATAGCATTTTTAGATTTTACGCTTCTCAATTTTGAAAACTGTAATTTTATGTTTTTATCATGCGATTAACAATCCAATCATTAAAACAAGATGTGATCTTTAAACGTATGTTATCGATAATTCCAAACAACTAAATTTTAAACAATGCGATTTTGAGTGATAAAAACATATCATAAAATTTATAAACTGTTATGAATGATATCGGCTTTTCATTTTATTTGAATACACACATGCGTTATAATATTCACGTCATGATTTGCTTTTTATGGTCTATTCATACATGGCAATCTTATATAAAAAATGATCAAATGAATCACGTATAAAAAGATGGATTCTTAAGTGGATTCATATAAAATAATTGCAAACAACATATTGACTTTATTGCGTTTTTTTGTATAATGTGACTCTGTAAACC
>NZ_JBHIOZ010000430.1:0-884 GCF_042195805.1 Bartonella sp. AP57NXGY
CACTTGGATGTGGACCATCTTCCTCTGTTGCACCATTATTTCCTGTAACAGAACCACTTAGCCTTTCCTTATTCTTCGCGAAAAGCTCTTGAAGCTGTTCTGGTGTATAGTCACTTATATGCCCAATGACTCTTGTGTTTTTACGATTAATAAGAGGGGGGATTACTTCAGCCATTGGTTTGTTTCTCCTTAATGCGTCCATCACTATCAACGAACAACATGCCTTCCGGCAATGCTTCTATCTGTTTTTCTAGTGGATCATTTGACTGTGCATGATTTCCCTTATAAGCATCTTGCCCATAGGCGGCTCGAACGAGCTCGTTTGTTGCTTCTGCACCACCAAAAAGAATTGCGCGCGTTGCTGCATTGGATTTATTGAAAGTGTCAATAACTGTTTTTAAAGATTTCTTCATTTGCTCTGCAGAAAGATCTTGATACAGTGCTGCTACAGAGTTTTGCAATGCTTGCAATTCCATATTAGACAAATTCCCAAAGCCAGATGCGCCATTTGGTGAAAATGCTTTTGCTTTTCTCAAGGCATCAAGCCCGATACTTGCCTTCAATGAATCGAGCATATGCCCAAAATCTTTTGCCTTAGAATTAGGAAGGAACGACCCTATAGAACCCGTGAAACCAACAACATGCGGGTGTTCCTCAATAGTTTTTAGCAATTCTTTAGATGCTGAGAGTATACGATTTGACCTGTCTGCTGTTTCCAGAATTCGCATTTGCATTTGTTGGTTTTTACGCTCCTCCTCCTTCTGTTCTTGAATTAATTTATGTTCTGAACCACTGCCTGCAATTGGCACCGCACGTATGCCACCAAGTGCATTTTCATCCTTAACATACATATAACCTGATTCAGGCTTTGACAGCATGCCATC
>NZ_JBHIOZ010000431.1:0-881 GCF_042195805.1 Bartonella sp. AP57NXGY
AATCTATCCCATGATCACGCGCATAATTTAAAAGCATAATTTGGTATTTAGCTGGAATGATGCCGCCTTTACCCTCTCGCTTTTCAAAGGGGTAAGTCCATTTATAAACAGCAGACACATGGCATTGAGAAATCAACGACACACGTTTTGCACCACCTAAATATTTTATAATCATAACTGCTGGAGTAATCATGTAATCCAAAATTTCTGTCATATATTTACGTATTACGCAAATATAAGCAAAATTTTCGTAATACGCAATATTGATTATTTAATAATTTTAAGAGAGAAAAATAAAATGGATTTTCAAAAGCTAATAAAAATGTGGATTAATGAAAAATTAAATGAAATGGGGCATGGAAGCCGTAAGGCTTTAGGGCAACATTTAGGATTGAGTCCATCATCTATTACGCGCTTATTATCGATTGATGACTCTGACTCTAAAGCCTACCGTGATATCACCGCAGAAGAGCTAGTGAAGCTACACAGTTTCTTTAAGGAGTATCCTCCGTATCCGGCTTTAAGCAAGATAGATCAAGATTTTTATGATCTATATTCGTCTTGCAATGAAGAAGAACGGAGGGCAGTTTTAGCGTTTCTTCATACTTTAATCGAATCAAAAAAGCGATAACTGCTGTTTTTTCTTCATTTGACAATTGTAAAAATTTTCTTTTGGCAGTCTTATAACCTTTCATAAAATCTCCAAATATCTATAAAAACACACTAATCTTTAGATGAATACTCATAAAATAATTTTCGTTATACGGTATTTTTATGTTGACATTACCGTAAAACGAAAATATATTCACTCCATATCTTAGAAAATAACTTTTGCCAATAGGCAGTATGGAGGCATTTGTGAATAAACCAGTGTTTATAAA
>NZ_JBHIOZ010000432.1:0-877 GCF_042195805.1 Bartonella sp. AP57NXGY
CAGTAAATCCGGTTATCAATGGGATCTATAACCCCTTGCATCTCATCAAGAGCAAACTTATCAAAGGTTTTAAAAACCGTTCTATCAACCTTCTCAAAGCCTATCGGCAAAAGTTGACCATCAGCACTGATCTGATAAAAGCCACCATCACCAGCAAAAAAAGCATCACTCCCGCGACACGCTATAGAGGCTGCACTGCGGGATCCACGCTTGTCTTGAAGCTTTTGAAAAATAAAGGGGACTTTAGAGCCTAGCGTAAAACAACCAGCATAAATAGCAGAACGCAAAAAAACGAGGGGATTGCTCGATTCCGTTGCCCCTTGAACATATTCTCCATCATTAAAATTATGATAATAACAATCTTTATCACCTACCGTCCAATGAGTTGCATCATTCAAACCCGACCAATGGATGCGATTGGGATGATCTGTTAATTGCATCAAACAAACAAAATCACCCCAAACCTTCACCAATCCTGCTTTCGGGGGATTGCCTCCTAAATCTTCAAACCGTTCAGAGCTATGAGTATTAAAGACTTGTGGTTTATCATTTTTATTCACCGCAATAATAGTTTCACCAAATAATGCAAACGACCATTTATTCTCTTCATTTGCTTGATAGGTCACACCACTTTGACTTATGTCTTTCCAACCCTTCGTTTGACTATCATAACTGTAAAGCTTTTTGGCTCCTCCTACGATTATCTTAACACCATTGCCACTTCTAAAGGCTATGCACCCCAACGGCTTTTCTTCTAAAGCATGAGACACTACCATTGCATTAGGCATCGGAATGTAACAGCCATCAGCCGGTAAAACATTCACAAGCGTATCCGTAAAGCTACCGTTGACGACCGAAACATCTGGTCTGTAATCAG
>NZ_JBHIOZ010000433.1:0-875 GCF_042195805.1 Bartonella sp. AP57NXGY
TCCCCTTTTTTAGCAAAATGTCTCATCTGTTTATTAAGCACAAAGATATTTTCCAACCTCTTTAAACCAACCTCTATTGTCCCCCAATAGTTCCCCAAAACCTTAACGATGAGAACTGAAAGCCACATAAAATCCATTTCCGCTGTCAATCAACTTCCATCCCTCATATAATCGCATATTTTAAAACAGAAACCAAAACGATAAAGAGCAAACCGTTTCAGCTTTTATATGCAAAATAAAAGCGAGCCTGTTACCCATCTCTTTTTGTGTAATTTTCGCAATGCGTATATAATTTTATTTTGGCAGAATATGAAATTTCAAGGAGTAAAGCTAACATCCATCATCACTCTTCAGCTTTACGGGACTAAAGCATCCACGACAACGACAATTAATTGATGTAAATTACACATTTTATGCTTTTATTTATCGCATTCTTTAATGGAGATATCCTCTTCAGATACAATAGGACATCCTAAAACAGAATACACTTGTGTTTTTCATTCACGCACTTTTTTAATATTTCCCAGCACATCCACGCTCATTTCAAAACAGTATGTGTAAATAAGATATAATAGCCCCCGTAAAGTGAACCATCAAAACCGCCCCTTGTTACGCCACGTCCTTCTTTACCTTCATGCCCCTTTTCACTTCATAAAAGTAGTAGCTGAGCATCATCATACCATTTGTCTCTCATGTTACAACAGCCATTGACCTTTGAGAGCGTCCATAAGAGGCATTTCAGTCTTTTTTCAAATATTACTCACCGACATAGAGCCCCCACACACACCCTTTTATGACGTGCAAGCCAATGACTTTGATTAATTTACTATAGAACCCGCATCTCAAAGGGGAAAACCCATCTCAAAGGGGAAAAC
>NZ_JBHIOZ010000434.1:0-873 GCF_042195805.1 Bartonella sp. AP57NXGY
CAGGAAGCAACGGCGCATTTATCTGCTATGAATTCTTTGGGCGTATTGCCTTGGAAATTGACCTTTTCCTATGGACGCGCATTGCAAGCAGCTGCCTTAAAAGCATGGGCAGGAAAAGATGAAAATATTGCTGTTGCACAGAAGGCATTTCGTCATCGCGCTCGGATGAACCATCTTGCGGCTTTGGGACAATGGACAAGAGAACAAGAAAAAGCGTGCGATTGAAGCACAAGCTCTGTTCTTAAATGCGGGGAGATTTTGCATGTTTCTGCGTGATTTTAGGTGCCCTCATCATGATAAAAATGGCGGGGGCATTTTAGGCTTGAAAGCTTTCTCAGAGAGTTTTTTCCTTGGACCTTTTAAAAGTCTTTAATGGGTGCTATCGAGAGATAAGATTGCGGGAGAGGTGCAATTTCGAGAAGGGGAGATAATGCTAGGAAATTTGTGAGTGCACAGCACTTTAGTATGGTGTCGTTCATGGGTGGGCACTTGCTTTTTGAGTGAAAATCATAAAGCTCATACTGTATTGAAGAGTTTGATATTATGATATTTTTTCTTTTTCATGTTATCATTACTTGTCATCAGCAGAATTTATTTGATTGCAGTTTCAAAGGTGGATTAAGCGGGTAGATTAGAGAGTTGCGATTTCTGAGCGGATTGGAATACAGCTTATGAAGCTTTTCTGCGTCAGGATAGCTTCCTCTTCAATGGGGGTAGTTTTTCTATTGGCGAACGAATTGAATAACTCTTGCGAAAGAAAATAGATTTGCACCTCAATAAAACACCTATTTTTTCGTTAAAATGGATAAATTTTTCTTGTATTTTTTGATGATATAATTACAAATGTCTAACTTCATAGCATCTTGGCTTAAA
>NZ_JBHIOZ010000435.1:0-872 GCF_042195805.1 Bartonella sp. AP57NXGY
CCAGCCCCGCTTATGCCGTGCAAGCAAATGGGTTTGTTTGATTCAATATAAACAGACTTGAAATGAGAGAATCTTACGTTATTCGAGACTCTCATTCAACATACAAAACAGTGAATTATCATTATAAATCAGTGTGTTGTAGGTTTACAGAAAAAGATAAGCCGCCGCGTTTACCTTGGTTTATCAGGAGCCCCTTTGCTAATTTTTTATATTATTCAACGCCTATAACAGACGGTCTGAATGACAGAGAGCATCATGAACATCATCTCATGGCAGAGAGGGTTGGTGGTGTTGAAACGCGCCCCGTTAATGTGAGTGTAATTTATGGGATCAAGACATGAGGAGTTGAAATGTCATTAAAACCGTTTGCGATATCAGAGATTAGCGACCCGTCTCAAGTACGGGTCGTTTTGTATTCTGGGGGAGGTTTTGTACATGCGCCGCTTACTGGCGTTTTTGATTTACTGAAAGCCGCTTTGAAAACAGAGCTTGATGGTTCACTGAAAGATTTAGAGAAGCGCTTAGAGACCTTAAGAGAAGAGTTTGAAGATTTGAAAGAGTGTTCATTAGACGAAGTGCTCTGAATGATGTGAGGACGAAAACAGATGAAGATACCCGATCATGAACATGAATATTTGATACCTGTTGCAACGAAAGAAGAAATGATAGCAGGAACTTCTCAAGACAGCGTTGTTGTTCCAAAGCTTTTAGGGACGGCATCTTTGTATTCGTATGAAACCTTTGCGCCGTTAGAGCAGGTTGTTAATGCACGTCAAGAAGCAGAAAAAGCCATGTCGCGTGCGAATGGTGCGCAACAGGTTGCAGAAGAATCGAAGAGGGTTTCGGAACAAGCGCTTAGCGAAGTGACGAAA
>NZ_JBHIOZ010000436.1:0-869 GCF_042195805.1 Bartonella sp. AP57NXGY
TTTTCTGCATATGGGATAGAATGGTGGTCGAGATAAGCTTTGCAAGAGGCTTCCAACAGATTTGCTGCAAATAGAACGGCCTCCCTTGGATCTTTTTCTATATTTTCTAATGCCCTATTTATTTCGATTTCTACTGCTGAAAGTCCTTTCTCTGCAATACGGTTTTGTAGCTCTTTTATAGAAAGAAGACCTGCTTTGATAATATACCCTCCACGCTGATATTCCAATCCATCTTTCTTTAACGTTTCTAAAATTTTACGTTGATCTTCTTTTAACTGTAGAGTTTTTTTGTATAACGATGAATTCAATCCGGTAGGGTCTGGATCATAATATTCTTTTTCCATAAAATCACTAAGCAGGTTACCAAGGAATTCAAGTGGTTCTTCGCATTGAGAATTGATTGCACGTAGCCACGCTTTAACTTTTTGGATTTTTGTACCTTCTGGAATTTCAGGAGGAGCAAATGATGCAATAAACAAGTCATCTAACTCGTTATGCGTATAATGGTGCGCAAACATTGGAGGGAGTAGTCCAATGATTGCAGAAGGGATTTTGTTTTTCTGAGATATTGTTTGCGGAGATGATAATTGCATTTTATGGCTTTATAATATCAAAAAGTGGTATGTGGAGTGGTTGTTAGAATATAATTTTATTGCTTGACCTTGCTTAGAAAGTCGCGCAACAATTTTGTGGCTTATATAAGATTTGTGAAAGAGAAATGCCATATTGTGTTTTAATTTTTTTCCTTTCATTGTTATAACAGTGAAGGGGGTGAATAATGCGTGATAATTGGAAAAATATAGAATGAGAACAGAAGTATAATTTTGTATTATCGTAACTGCAATAGCATTCTTTATTGGCAGATTGTT
>NZ_JBHIOZ010000437.1:0-868 GCF_042195805.1 Bartonella sp. AP57NXGY
ACGCGCATTTTAGCGTTGTTACAGCTTTTGCATTTAGGTGGATTTGTTAGCGTGTAACGAATTATCTTTTGTGCTGTAATTGCAGGGACAGATAAAGGTGGGAGTGCATAAATGACAGAGATATTATCATATCAAATTGTTTGATCACGCATAAAAATTTATGCTTTATGAAGGGGCATTTATCGCCTTGTAACTGGCCTGATATCTTGCATGAAAGCCCAAAATTCAGTAAAATTCTCTCACTTCAAAACTTCTTATCTTAAATCAATTCAAATCATTTTCTTGTGTATCACAAGGAGGAGTGTGGGTGCTGTGTTTTTATTTAAAGTATGGGATGAATTGAAATGTGAGAAGTGCATAATCTCTACGCGTTAACAAACGTTTTTGATGTTTTTAAAAAAGAGCGAAATTGTGCAGAAAAAAGAGGAACTCTATGGACATTGATGATAGTTTAGAATGGTTTTTGGGTTTGCACAAACTAACAATACCGCAGGCAGCGCTTTTAATAGTTGGATTAAATCCAGGAAAGTGTTTGTTTCACGATGAAATGGAACCAGAAAAGAGTGATATTTACGAAGATAACCTTTCCGTATCATCAGAGAAAACTGCTTGTTTCCGAGGAGCTTATAATGCCATAGTTCAGGCAGGAAAAGACGATCAATTAAAGATAGAATGGTCGAGTTTTTCTAATTATATAGAGACATATTCCTCATATGTTCTCGTTGATGATTTAAAAGAATGGCTTTCGTCGCGTGGTCTACGTCCTGCGTTTTTTTTTCCTGAGGATGATTCTGCTGAGACTAAGGATCAGAAATATTATGCGTTTCAAGATCCAACGCATCCACGTTATGCTCCAAAGCTTGCTGCT
>NZ_JBHIOZ010000438.1:0-865 GCF_042195805.1 Bartonella sp. AP57NXGY
TATCGTCCCCATGGTTTTCGTTCAAGCTTACGGGATTGGATAGCAGAGACAACGTCAACACCATTTGAGATTGCCGAAACTGTTCTTGCACATACAGTTGGGAGTTCAGTGACGAAAGCCTACATGCGAACGGATTTTTTAGAACAGCGACATGTTCTCTTGGAACAGTGGGCTTCATTTATAACAGGATAGAATTTTTACAATTACCTCTGCAGTGTTTTTAGCTATTTTGACGAGAAATTTGATATGTCCAATTCTGTGAAAATAACAGTTTTAAATGTGTAAAGCTATTATTGATAGTCTCCATGAGACGAGCAAATTTAAGAATCCATTTTCTAAAGAATTTCGCGCGTCTCAGAGTATGTTTAGAGTCGGATATTTGGTTTTTGTGTAAAAATACTTACTAATGCATCCATAATACGTGAAAAATCAAGCGCTAATAAGAGTATAATGAGTACAATCCATTTCGTATAACGCGACATCACTTTTATACTTTTGTAGGTCATGATGATTTCTTGGAGGATTTCTTTTTCTGCTTCTGTAAGTTCTGTATCGTCTTGTGTTTTTTTTCTAGCCATGTTTCCACCCACACACGCGTTCACCTAGATTATTGTGCTTTAAGATCTCTCTTGCTAAATTAGAACTGATGACGTTGACATCTTGCCTCTCTAAATAAATTGGTAACCAACCAACACAAGAGATATACTTATTTGTCCCGCAACCAACGAGAAAGATCAGAACGCACATCAGCATCACTTTTTTGATTAACTTCACTTTCCACCTCCAGACGTGTTGTGGCTGCTTTTAAAGCTTTTTCTGTTTGCTTTTGTTGCTCTGCTTTTTTCCCAAGAGTAAAAGCTCTTGC
>NZ_JBHIOZ010000439.1:0-864 GCF_042195805.1 Bartonella sp. AP57NXGY
CAGGCAAAAAATGATGTTATGAATGTCGTTAAAGCGGCTTTCCGTCCTGAATTTTTAAACCGTATTGATGAGATTATTCTCTTTCAAAGGCTGCAACGTCACGATATGGAAGCGATCGTCGATATTCAGATAGAACATTTGCAAAATTTGCTCAATGAACGCAAAATAACTTTGCAAATCGAGCCAGAGGTGAGAAAGTTTCTTGCCGATAAGGGCTATGATCCCCTTTATGGTGCGCGTCCCCTTAAACGGATTATTCAAAAAGAAATTCAAGATCCATTGGCGGAAAACATCTTATTTGGAAAAATTCACGATGAGACGACGGTGAAAATTACAAAACAAGGAGATCGGTTGGAATTTTTGCCTGAAGATTAAGTTTGGAAAAATTCATGGTATAAAGGGCGGTGATAATCCTATTATGTGATAAACACCGCTCTTTGAAGGGTGCTGATTTAGAAAAATTCACGATGAGACAGCGGTATTTTATTGCAAAGCAAAGGGAGTGGCTGGTGTTTTTGCATGTTAAATCAGCGTTTTCGAATATCGTAGGATTCTTTTACTTCTGTTTGTCGTGAAAACTATTTTCTTGCAATTTTATAAGTGAAGTCACAAGCGGGATTGCTTTATTGCTTTGTGCGTAAAAACGTTAGAGAGAAATGCCGTTTATCCGCCGTAAAACATTGCTCTTTGAAGGGGGATGGGGAGCTGATCTGAATTTGACTTAAGGATGTTTCGTTGTTTGATATATTAACAAATAATGTTGATCGTTGTGCTGTTGCTTAATCAGAAATTAGCCACAAGATTGCTTTTTGTTTTTTCGGCTGGAGTTCTCTAAAATTTTTCAAAAGGGTGTGTTCTTTTTCG
>NZ_JBHIOZ010000440.1:0-861 GCF_042195805.1 Bartonella sp. AP57NXGY
TCCATAATTTTTCCTCCCTAACGCCTCTTGGCGATTGTTTGTGCGTGGTTTGTATAATTACTTATACGTAAATGTATAAATACAAGCAAGCAAAAAATCGCATATATTTCATTTTTTTTGCATTTTCACTTAAATGCCATCTTCACAAGCAATAGAATCAAAAACTTTATTGGGATTATTTCATAAGTAGACGATAGGATTTGCGCGGTAATATTGCAACTATTTCTCCAACCCAT
The DNA here is from genome assembly GCF_042195805.1 of Bartonella sp. AP57NXGY. NCBI lineage: Bacteria > Pseudomonadati > Pseudomonadota > Alphaproteobacteria > Hyphomicrobiales > Bartonellaceae > Bartonella > Bartonella sp. AP57NXGY. The sequence goes on from NZ_JBHIOZ010000440.1 coordinate 237, forward strand.
TTTATCTTTGCATTTTTAATTGGTAGCGCATTCCATGATTTGAGTACAATGCCCTCTGAAGAGCGAGTAATTTGTTTGATAAAACGCCTATTATCTTCTGTTAGAACGACAACTTCATCACCGTAATAATCGCTCATTGGCTTTGTTTGCAGATGTTTAACTACGATTAAATCACCATCTTTATACACGGGATACATGGAATCTCCACGAACCATGAATCCTATTGTTTCAAAAGGCAAATCAAATGGTATTTCGATTGTTTCAAGCCCATCTTCTGGGATTTGCTCAACATCGGTATCAATCTCTAATCCTGCTCCTACATACCCCATAACAGGAACAACTGTAGTAATTTGATTATAACCTTTTAAGCTTTTATAAAGTTCTAAAATTGCGTCTCTGTGTGAACCTCTGGGATCTGATTCACTTCCTAACCATCTTGACACGGTCGCTTGGGTTACATTTAATCTATCGGCAAGATCTTTTTGATTAAGACCAAACTCAGATTGCAATACTTGCAATGTCGCAATGATATTTTTCGTCATAATTAGTTACTTATGATTTTAAAATTAAAAAAATCTATTGTTTTTTTTAATTAACTCTATACAATTGCGTATATGGTTAAAAT
>NZ_JBHIOZ010000441.1:0-859 GCF_042195805.1 Bartonella sp. AP57NXGY
CACTTGCTTTGGTGCATGCGGGTAAAGGTATTTTGGCGGCAGATGAAAGTACGGCGACCATTGGAAAGCGTTTTGAAAGCATTGGTGTTGAATCCAATGAAGATAAGCGCCGTGCTTATCGTGAAATGCTTTTTAGTACAAAAGAAGCGATGGAAAACGCCATCTCTGGGGTTATTTTATTTGATGAAACCATTCGGCAAAAAGCATCAACTGGGAAAATGTTGACGGATCTTATTCGGGATTCAGGCGCTTTGCCAGGGATTAAAGTTGATACCGGTGCAAAACCCTTGGCTGCTTTTCCCCAAGAAACAATTACCGAAGGGTTGGATGGTCTTCGTGAGCGGCTAAAAGATTATTATGCTTTGGGAGCACGTTTTGCTAAATGGCGTGCGGTAATTGCTATTGATGAATACACTTTGCCAACAAGAGGCGCCATAAGACAAAATGCACAAGCTCTTGCACGCTATGCTGCCTTATGTCAGGAGTTCAATATTGTGCCCATTGTTGAGCCGGAAGTGTTGATGGATGGATCATCGTGTGGGCATTCAATTACACGCTGCTTTGAGGTGACACGCACTGTTTTGCAGGCTGTCTTTAAAGAATTGTTTGAAGCTCGTGTTCTTTTGGAGGGGATGATTTTAAAGCCCAATATGGTGATTGATGGAAAGGATGCTCGCAAGGCTTCTGTTGAAGAAGTTGCTGAAAAGACTGTCCAAGTGCTTAAACAGACTGTTTCTGCCGCTGTTCCCGGAATTGCTTTTCTTTCTGGAGGGCAGTCTGATCAGGAAGCAACGGCGCATTTATCTGCTATGAATTCTTTGGGCGTATTGCCTTGGAAATTGACCTTTTCCTATGGACG
>NZ_JBHIOZ010000442.1:0-859 GCF_042195805.1 Bartonella sp. AP57NXGY
AAGGCGTAATGGTAAAAACCAATCACAAGCTTTACCATCTCTTTTTAATTCAGCTTTACGGCTTTCAAAAGCATCTAAAGCAATGTTTTTTAAATAATGAAGATTACGCATTGCCTCACGCTTTTGTTTATCGCGTTCTTTAATGGGGTCACGCCCCTCACGTAAAACCGAACGCCACCCAGTTGCCAATTCACGGGCTTGTTTTAAAGAGACATCTCGCAACGCTCCCAAGCCCATTTCACGACGACGTCCGTGAAGGGTATACCGTAAAATCCATTGAGCACCTCCATCTTTACGCTTATGAAGTAACAAGCCAGCACCATCATTATATTTGCCAGCCCCCAATGTTGCGACAGATCTTGCATTAAGACGGTTCATAAGAGCCATTTTAAAATCCTTTCTTATACAAATTTTATCCACACATTCATCCCACTTGTGACGTGCAAGGGTATAGTTTTAATTGATTCAACATACACAGACTTGAAATGAGAGAATCTTACGATATTCGGGACTCTCATTCAACATACAAAACAGTGAATTATGATTATAAATCAATGTGTTACATGGTATTAAATCGACAGATAATACAGCTGTTAAAAGTGTGCGTCGTGCGGTTTTCTTAGGAGCCCAGAGTGCGGTTATAGGTTTTGGCAAGAATCACAGTGCAACGCATTACACACTCAAAGAAGAATATTTTGATTATGAACGTCAATTTGGTGTTGCAGCCAAGACCTTGATAGGAATGAAGAAGACCCGTTTCAAAATGCCAAATAGCGCACAAACAGCGCAAGATTTTGGAACGATTGTTATCCCCACCTACAGTGGTGAACCTGATAATTAATCATAGGGAGGAAACAAG
>NZ_JBHIOZ010000443.1:0-858 GCF_042195805.1 Bartonella sp. AP57NXGY
CTTTTGGAAAAAAGTTCCTTGATGAGAATGCCATAAAAAGAGTTTTGCGTGGTTGTCTTAAAGACTTCAAAAGAGATTTCTTTATTGTTTTATGCTGTTGTTTTTAACCAAAGGATGCCATTCATACCGTCTATCAGGACGCCGACCTAATTCATTCCCCTCTATAGGAAATTCACGAATATAGTTACAACGACATAAAAGCTCTAAAGCTTGCTTAACGGCTCCATTGTCTTTTAAAGATCTCCAACACCGTCTATAGATATCTCTTGCCGTAAAAACATTGGGTAAAAGATCACAGCGCTCTACAATTAATTTTGCACGCTCTGCTGTTAATGTATCATTCGCCGCATAAAGACGTTTTGCATGGCTTATCAGATATTCTTCCCAATATAAGGCTCTCTCAAGGGCATCTCTATTGATTTCAAAACGCCCCCCTTCACTCAATTCAAAAATCAATGCAAGGGTTGGTATGGTTTTATTCATTTTCAAAAGATGCGCTTGTAAACTTGATGAGAAATGACCTCCTTTGATTGTTCTTTGAAAATTTTCCCACCATACACGAAACATTTCTTGAGCTTCAGCAGAAAAGCGTATGGTAATAGGGTGTTTTGGTGATCCTAATGGTTTATCATAAAGAGAACGAAAAATTCCTTGATAACTTTCCCATGCCTTTTGATTGGGAGGTCTATCAACCCATAACCGCTCTTTTCGTTCATCGGGCCACACCAGCATTTGAAACCGTTGCAATAAGCCGTCATTATTTGTTCCATGGTGCATTGCTTGAATAATGGGAATAATCCGTGAAGGTTGAATGCCCCCAATAATGGAAATGGTTGCATTGGGAATAAAAATGGTTCC
>NZ_JBHIOZ010000444.1:0-857 GCF_042195805.1 Bartonella sp. AP57NXGY
CTCCTTGTTTACTGTTGCATTAAAATTTTTATTGTTGCCATAAAATAATTAAAATTTCTTTTTCAAACTGAAATATGCGAGTGATATCATAACAGTTTGAAGGGATATATAATGATAATTTCTCTTTATGGGTGATGTCGTGAATAGTGCAACCCAATACCGTTCTGTTTTATGTGAGGGGTGTGACCCTATTAAAGAACGCAAATAAAATAAAAGCGTGGAGCAATACGCAATTTCCATTATTTATTCATTATTAAAAAAAACAGCGCTTTAGATGTTTTAAAAAGTCGTAAGGCTGAGCTAAAAGGTGATGGTAAAGCTGGTGATTGGTTTTTACTTTTACGACTTTATGTTCTCCCAAAATTTGTCTGCCCTCCCGTTTTAGAGATTACATAAACAAGAGGATAGGAAGATATGATCTTTCAACAGCATTTTTGCTGTTCAGGTTTCTTTTCACAGTTGATGAGGATAAAATCTGAGGAAATAAGATAAAATTACTCTCTCATGGTTTCCATTCTCGTTGAGGTGCAATTGATTTGCCGATGAAGGCAAGGGGGATAAAGGCTATCATTTTTACCAGAGGGGGCAAAAAAGTTAAAGTTTATAAACCTTTTAGATATTCATTGCCATTGCTTTTGTGTGCTCCGTTTTGTGAGGTTGAATATTTTCTTGTCTTTTGGGACTCTGATTGACGATTTCTGTCATTTTTTGCACTTTAATTGCTTCTTTATCAAGGGTGTTGGAACATTTTTTTTCATTGTTTTTCTTTATAGATTGATACTGGTTTGGTGCGAAGCGCTCATCGAATTTATGGTTATAAAAATACATGGGTTGTATATGCGGTTCTATCTCTTTTA
>NZ_JBHIOZ010000445.1:0-855 GCF_042195805.1 Bartonella sp. AP57NXGY
AGGATATTTTAAACACTAAGAATTTCTTTATAAAAGAATCGGCATAAATGGATTCATAGCAATTTTTCGGCAAAAATTGCTAAAGCAAGCGAAAGCCAACCTGTCCCCTAACCTTCCCAAAACAGTACTCACCACGGGTGATCTATCAACATAAGCTCCCATCTCATGGATAAAAGAAAAAATCTTTACTCACATAAAATATAAGAAAAACACGAAAAAAAATATTACTTCATTCACGAAAAAGAACACACCATTATATATCTTATCCGCACTCCTACATTCTTCCTTGCTTCCAAGCTTATTTCACAACAGCGCCCATATATGGCATAATGCAAAATCCAGAATCATCCTTTACTTTACAAGCTACAAGCCAAAAGCAGAATCCTACTTTCAAGTTTCCAATGTTTTTAAGATAAATCAATATACTTTCAGCGCCTAATATTGCACTTTTATTGCATTAAAGCTCTTCATAAGAAGTATTTCTTTCTCAAATGACGTTGTCCGCACGCCAATTCCTCTTATAACATAGGCAAGCAAATGATTTTTATTAACTCAATATAAGAGTATTTAAAACGCGTAAAATTTTATGATATTGGGCTCTTTCACTCAAATGAAAAATATAAGTTATCATTTTAAATCAATCTATTAATAAACATCAGTTGCAATTTCTGTCACATTGAATCATTTGTAAAAGCATATTTAGCCCCTTCTCAAACAAATGACTTTATCTTTTCCTCACAAGAGAATTTTGAAATAAAAAAGCGTTTTGTGTTGGAGTTCTTACTTAAGTTGGTAAATGATAAAGTATCCATTATAACTAACGTGTCACACCAAGCATAGCGTACAATTTTCTTG
>NZ_JBHIOZ010000446.1:0-853 GCF_042195805.1 Bartonella sp. AP57NXGY
CTCCTCAACGGCGTATGAATATAAGCACGTTTTTTCTCGTCATTTTTTAAGGTATTAAACTCTTCCAATCTACCGAACTTACTCTTAAATTGTAGCCGAATGATTTTAATAAACCCATATTATTTTAAAAACTCAACAAATAATATTGAGACTACAATCAAAGACACTTCTTTTCAATATTAAGCAAGTTTTGTAACCTATATTGTTATCTCCATAGAAGTAAAACAGCCTCTATGGACGATGAGTAGCTAAGCCTTCACAGCTAGTGCTTTACAAGCGCTTTTATAACACTCACTCTGCCCCAAACATAGGATTGCATTTTATTAAATAACCCACGCGCATATAATTAAAGATAGAAACGATTAAGCTTGCACCAATCATGCCAAGCCAATAGCCAATAAAGCCATATTCAAAAAAATGCGCCATTAGCGCTCCCCCAAATAGGCCTAACCCCCAATAACTTATTGCTACAACAATTGTTGACCAAAACGTATCAAGCAAGCCCACAAGTATGCCATTGAGCATAGTACCTAAAGTGCCAAAAGCAAAAGACAATAAAATGAACGGAAGCAACTTCCAAGAGAAAACAACAACGCGTTCTGAAGAAATATTAAAGATGGTTGTAAGGATGAATCCATAAGAGAGATAAACAATCCCTGATAAAAACAAGACATAAGCTACAGCAAAAACAGTGACACTCATACGCAATTGTTTTAGAGCCATATTATTCCTATCTGCTCTATACCACGCTGCTATTGTCGCGGCTGCGCTGGAAATCCCCAAAGCCACCACAGAAATAAGCATATCGAGACGCATCCCTATCGTATGCGCGGCCAAAGATTCGACCCCATAA
>NZ_JBHIOZ010000447.1:0-852 GCF_042195805.1 Bartonella sp. AP57NXGY
CTCTACCCCCATTGTAACAAACCACCCTCATCATACACTTCACCCAATATCGCAACATCCTTAGCTCTTCAGACAATTCATTATCGTCATTTTACGTCTTTTCTTGTACAATTCTATATGGCTCTTCTGATCTTATGACGGACAAGAGCTATGGCTTTTATTTCAGCATAATCTGGGTTTCTCATTCAAGATAAATAATGATAAAATATCCACTATAAATCAATAGCTTATCATTAAAACAACCCGTTGATTTTTGACACAATTAAAAGCATCATCCCTTAAACGAAAGAAAAAGCCCCTACCAACAATCTCCTCCCTCATCAACAACTGCACCGATAACCCTCCACACCTATCACACCACCACTAATACGACAGCCAGCACAGCCCCAATCACCCCCACAAATCGCCAACACCTAAAGCTTTGCCCCGCAACACCTTCCAACCACCGCCTTCCTAATTCCATCAATAAAATACCACGGATTTCAAAACCACAATTCTCCCTTCATCTTGTCCACGCCTTTCTCAAAGGAGAAAATGTTTTTTGCCACATCAAAAACTTTTCCATTAAAACAAGATATTTTGCTGCATAGCTAATGAATGAGCTTTTTTCTGTAGATTTTTCCCGCGATAAAGGAGGAAAAATAATCGTTTTGCGGTTGACAGAATATGAAAAATCGTATTTAATGGTAGATGCGGTAAGGGGTTTTCTGCGTCCAGATTTCATCATAAAATTTTCGCATTATCATAGACTGTTATAAAACAGTGTGTTTCGCGGCAATGTTTAAAACTTTACGGTTTGAAGGTATCTTTCGTCCTTTTCTGACTGTTTTCTTTTGCATTACACAATTTGCA
>NZ_JBHIOZ010000448.1:0-851 GCF_042195805.1 Bartonella sp. AP57NXGY
ACCAATCTAGGATGTCCAGCAATGCGATCAGCAAGAAGGCCAACAGCAAACGCATAACGATCTGCATTATTATAATGTTTCAGAACAAAGAAATTTTTTGTGACTAAAAATATAGGTCCTTTTGCTCCATCTGGATATTTTAATATTGCTTGTTCAGCTGATGTAGGAAGAGGGTGCCCATTTGCGTGTTTTACACCTAATTTTTTCCATTGTTCAAAGGAATACCAGCCTTCAGGAAGGGTTTTCCCCTGCGGCACTTTTACCTCTACTCCCCAAATAAGATTAGGTTGCCAGCCATTTTTGTGGAGAAGGTTAGCAGCAGTAGCCAGAGCATCTGGAACAGAGTTCCAGATATCACGCCGTCCATCTTGGTCCATATCAACTGCATAGGCGAGATAACTGCTTGGAATAAATTGTGTATGCCCCAATGCACCGGCCCAAGATCCAGTGAGTTGAGAGCGTTTAATTTCGCCACTTTGTAGAATTTTCATAGCAGCAATCAGCTGTGTATATGCATATTTTGCACGTTTTTTATCAGCATAGGCTAAAGTTGCAAGAGAGCGAATGGTATCACGCATTACACTTTTATTAGCTAAAACCTTCCCATAGTTGCTTTCCATTGACCAAATAGCAAGCAGAATATTGCGATCAACACCAAAACGTTTTTCAATTTGAAGAAGCCATTTGTTCCATTTTTGAGTTTGGCGTCGTCCTTCCTCAATTGCAATATCATGGACACGATTATCGAAATAGTTCCATGAAGGAGCAACAAATTCCGGTTGGTATGCGGCGCTTTTTAGAACTTCTGGATCAATGGCATTAACACCTTTAAACGCCATATGAAACGTAGA
>NZ_JBHIOZ010000449.1:0-851 GCF_042195805.1 Bartonella sp. AP57NXGY
CCTCCTCCAAAGGGAACAGAAACCGCCGGATATCCATAGGCGGCTAAGGATAGCGCATCAATTTCTCCTTCAGTGATAACAATGGTACGGTTTGTTGAAGAAAGAATGGGAAATGGCGCCTGTTGGGGGGGGTGTGTGGAGGCGGGGTTGGTTGAGGCGGTGTTTTGGGATGCCTGTGTAGAGGCGGGGTTGGTTGAGGTGGGGTTGATTGAGGGTACCTGCTGAGGTGTGTGTTGGGGTGCCTGCTGGGGCGCCTGCGTGGAGGTGAGGTTAGTTGAGGCAGTGTTTTGGGGCGCTTGTGTGGAGGCGTGGTTGGTTGAGGGTACCTGCTGAGGTGTGTGTTGGGATGCCTGCTGAGGTGTGTGTTGGAATACTTGCTGAGGTGTGTGCTGGGTTGCCTGTTGGGATGTGTGCGTGGGCGCCTGCGTGGAGGGGTGGTTAGTTGAGGGTACCTGCTGGGCGGTGTTTTGGGGTACCTGCTGAGGTGCGTGTTGGGTTACCTGTTGGGATGTGTGCAGGGATGCCTTTGTGGAGGTGGGGTTGATTGAGGGTACCTGCTGAGGTGTGTTTTGGGGCGCCTGTGTGGAGGGGTGGTTGGTTGAGGCGGTGTTTTGGGATGCCTGTGTGGAGGGGTGGTTGGTTGAGGGTACCTGTTGGGATGTGTGTTGGAATACTTGCTGAGGTGTGTGCTGGGTCGCCTGCTGGGATGTGTGCGTGGAGGCGGGGTTGGTTGAGGGTACCTGCTGGGGTGTGTTTTGGGGTGCGTGTTGAGGTGCCTGCGTGGCGGCTGGGTTGGTTGAGGGTGCGTGTTGAGGCGCCTGCGTGGCGGCTGGGTTGGTTGAGAGTGCGTG
>NZ_JBHIOZ010000450.1:0-847 GCF_042195805.1 Bartonella sp. AP57NXGY
TTTACAAAACAAGAATGGAACAGACAGAAGATTTGTCCAAAATCTGAAATAGAAACAGATAAAACCGATAATCATTACTTCAAAATTTACGCAGCAAGGAAAATCGCTAAAGCAGAGCGCCATAGAAACTATGGCAGAATATTATGCCAAAACTTGTGTTTTCATTAATTTAGGAAGTGATGATGAAAAGCCTTATTGTAACATCTGAAAAATATGAACTTTTTGAAAGGAGTTCATCATGAATACTCTCATAGAGATTAAAGAACAAGCCATTGATAAGGAAATTGTTCAGACAGTAAATGCACGTGATCTGCATACATTCTTAGAGGCAAAACGTGACTTTTCCAATTGGATTAAGGACCATATTACCAGATACAATTTTATAGAAGGACAAGATTTTATAAAAACACAAGATTTGCGGTCACCAAATTTGGCGAGCGCAAAATCTAGAGCTGTTATCGCAATTAATTACCATCTCACTTTGGAAATGGCAAAAGAACTTTCCATGGTAGAGCGTAATGAAAAAGGTAAACAAGCCCGTCAATATTTTATTGAATGTGAACGGCGTGCAAAGAAACCTTTAGACCTTGCAAACGCTTTAGAAGACCCTCTCTTTGTGAAAAAACTGCTTTTAGAAAGCGTCACACAATTAGAGACCTTAAAAAGCGAAGTGAATACCCTTAAACCAAAGGCAATGGCTCTTGAAAGCTTACAGCGTCATAATGGACTCTTCGGTCTTACAGAAGCTGCTAAAATACTCGAGATGCAATCAAAACAGTTCATTCTCTTCTTACAGAAAAAAGGTTGGGTTTACAGACGAGCAGCAGGTGGAAATTTGCTTCCTTAT
>NZ_JBHIOZ010000451.1:0-836 GCF_042195805.1 Bartonella sp. AP57NXGY
CCAACCGGAAAAGAATGAAAAGGAGAAAGCGCTGCATAATTGCGGCTTGTTATTGCACCAGAGCGGGTGCGATAAGCATAATTGCCAGGCAATTGTGCCCACCAAGCTGCTGCTAACCCTAAGTCTTCCCGCGCAATCACAGCCCCACCATCTGTAAGACGAGAACGCGCTTTGGCAAGATTATCCGCTAACTCTTGCGGCGTATCAGCAAAAACTGCCAATGATAAATGATGCTCCCCTAAAACAAAACGATTGGATTCAAGATCATCAAGCGCATCATCCAGTTCCATAATTTGTGAACCTGCTCGATCTCCTGCATTGACCATTTGGTTTTGTTTGCGCCCCATAATCTGTTTGGCAGCATTTTTGCTCTTGAAAATAAAAGATTGGGTGAAAATAAACTCAAAGGGAAGGGTGAGCAAACCATCCGCCATGCCTACCCTGGTTTTTGCTGGATATTCTTTCCAACCAAACATGCCCGCAAACCGCTGTGCCGCCTCATAGCGTATTTCTATGATCTCTTTCCCAAAAATGAGACGGTCTGAATAAACAGTCGAAGCTATCGTCCCCCATGTGAGAGGGATACGTTCACGACGACCTCCCACCAATTGGTGGATAAACTCACTTTGCTGCGAATAAATATTGCCTTCATGTTCATAAAGACTCAATCTTCTTGCACCATAGCGCTCTAAATTTTGAATAAGATCTGTTGTAATATCTTCAAGCTTGCGAATGGACTCTGCATCAACTTCTGTCTTTTCTTGCTTGGCTTTGCCTAAACGTTTGAAAAACTCCACTAATTTATCCGTTTGATCAACGTGTGGATTCCACAAAAT
>NZ_JBHIOZ010000452.1:0-836 GCF_042195805.1 Bartonella sp. AP57NXGY
CAAATGAATGATTGGTCGAAAGCAGAGGTGGCGCGGCGCATAGGCATGCCGGATGGGACGTTTTCGCAATGGTATGCGGGCAGTTATGCGGGGCAATTGGGTAAGCAAAATGCAAAGGTTCAGCAATGGGTTGAGGTTTTAAAGGAAACGGCGGGTTTTTTGGAGAAGATCCCTGAAAAACCAGCCTTTCAGAGGAATCGAATTGCCAGTGAGATCATTGATACTTTAACACTGGCACAAAGTACGGGGGATATGGTGATGATTACGCTTGATGCGGGCAGTGGTAAGACCGAAACTTGCCGCCATTATCGCTCTACCCGCCCGCATGTTTATCTGGTGACAGCCAGCCCGCATACGCGCAGTGTTCACGGTATTTTGAATGATATGGCAGCAGAATTGGAAGTGGTGGAATATAATCCCACCCGCTTAACGCGTGCCATTGGAAAAAAGTTAGAGCGCGTGGGCAGTGGCACGTTGTTGATCGTTGATGAAGCGCAAAATCTGACGGATGAAGCGATTAATCAGTTGCGCCACTTTGTTGATATCAATGGTACGGGGTTGGCTTTGGTTGGCAATGATGAAATTTCGGGGCGGTTGGTTCACCGTCAAAATGGTCCTTCTTATGCACAAATTAAAAGCCGATTGGCGATGCATCTGAAACGTCGCAAGCCCTATAGTGAGGATATTGCAGCGCGCATTCATGATTGGGGGATTGAAGATGTTGGTGCGATAAAGTTTCTGACAGGGATAGGCTTAAAGGCTGGAGCTTTGCGGCAAATTGACAAAACCATGATGTTGGCACGCATGGCAGCGCTTGGAGATGGGTGTGAGGTGAC
>NZ_JBHIOZ010000453.1:0-829 GCF_042195805.1 Bartonella sp. AP57NXGY
CCTCCGTGTTGTTTTGAGTAAACTCTTTTTGAAGATTCTCAAAAGATGTTCCTACACCAGCAAATGCTTCCGATACAGTATCATACTTCTTCTCTTCAACTTTAGTACCATCCTCATTAACGATCTTAACTTTGAAACTTGGAGCCGTCCAAGCGCCACCTGCATAACTAGCATCACCACCTAAAGACTGCGCAACACTGTTACCTAGAGCATATAGCTGATTTCCTGCTACAGCATCGCTTGAGCTAGCAGTAATATCACCATTTGCAAGTGATGTGATTTTGCTGTGTGTCTTCTCACCATCTTTTTCTCCATGCAAGGCGACAAAAGCACCTTCAGCCTTGCTCCATGATAAAGAATCTTGTGCAACTCCTTCTGAAACTTCCTTAATACGAGCGTTGATAGTGCTCATGCTGTCATTAATGTCATTAAAAGCACCTGCAACATTATTACTGCTCTTCTTATCACCTTTCGTACCATCATTGCTGAAAGTCTGAATTTGGAAATCCGGATCTTGCCATTCGCCTTTCTCATTATAACCAGCACCACCACCAAAATAGCCAGCAAACTGTTTTTGCAGATCATAAATCTGTCCACCCGTAATCGCATCACTCGAGCCTGATACTATAGAGCCAGCTGCAAGTGATGTAAGCTTGCTGTTCTCTTTATTGTCCCCATGCGTCGCTACAAACGCCTCTGCGTCCTTATCCCACAACAGCGCATCGCCTTGAACTTCCTGAGTAATATTCGTAATGTTTTCAGTAAGTTCATTAAACTTATTCGTTAGGTTGTTATTCACATTCTTGAAATTCGTATCAATACCTTCAAT
>NZ_JBHIOZ010000454.1:0-828 GCF_042195805.1 Bartonella sp. AP57NXGY
GCCATAGAGAATAGCTTCTCACATCTTAAAAGATGGATAACAAAAAGTTAGATATCAAATCTCTCCTTTAAAAATATGATGAAACAAGAATTTACACAAACATTGTTTGCGTGGATGGGTGGTAAACACTATCTGCGTAAGAAAATTATACCGATTTTAAATAATATTGACCATGAAACCTATGTTGAACCGTTTTTAGGCTCTGGTGTTATTTTCCTAAATAAAAGACCAGCAAAATATTCCGTGATTAATGATTTGAATGGAGAGATCACGAACCTGTTTCAATGTGTTCAAAATAACTTTGATGATTTAGCCAAACGACTAGAATGGTTTGTTTGTTCAAGACAGTTGTTTTTTGAACTTGCGGCGATTGATCCAGAAAGCCTTTCCAAAGTTGAAAGAGCCGCACGTTTTTTGTTTCTCCAACGTTGTGTGATGTATGGGAAAAAAGAGTATGTCTCTTTTGGCTTTGGAAGGAAAAAGCCTATAGCATTTAATCCCGATAAGCTGTTATCAAGGATGCGACGTGTTAGACAGAAGCTTCTTGATACGACAATCTTAAATTTGTCGTGGGAACGGGTTATCGAGCTATTTGATGCACCCGACAGTTTATTTTACCTAGACCCGCCTTATCTTGTGAAGAAGAAGTGTTATAGCTCTGGGAATTTTGTTGAAGATGATTTTGTGAGTATGGCAAAAGTTCTCAAAAGCATACAAGGCAAATTTGTCTTGAGTCTAAATGATTGTGATGCGGTTCGAGAGATCTTTAAGGATTTTGACTTTTTAGAATTAGAGACCCTTTGGACCTCTGGTTTTGCTAAAAAACCA
>NZ_JBHIOZ010000455.1:0-826 GCF_042195805.1 Bartonella sp. AP57NXGY
GTCTCACGAATACGATCATCTAATATGGGATAAGATATATTGGGATTATTATCGTTTTCATTCTTTTGTCCTACCGAATAAGGAGGGTTACCAAAGATAACTTTAATATCCAGTTTCTTTTGATGCTCTAAATATTCACTGTTTTCCTCTAGTAAACCTTTCATCAAATCTTGTTTTTCAAGCATCCGAAACGTATCAGCCAAACCAATATGCTTGAATGGGATATAATTCCCTTTCATCAAACTATGATAGGTCGATTCAATGTTAATCGCTGCTATGTAATAAGCCAGTAAAACAATCTCATTGGCATGAATATCATGACGGAATTTATATTCCATATCCTCTGGTTTGATGAGATTGGATTGTAATAGCCGCGTGATAAAAGTACCCGTTCCGGTGAAAGGATCGAGAATAGAGACACCCCGTGACCCTAAGCTTTTGCCAAATTCATTGCGCAACACATCATCAACAGAATGAATGATAAAATCAACAATCTCAACGGGCGTGTAAACAATTCCAAGCTTATCCGTGGTTTTCTTAAATGCCTTGGCAAAAAAACTTTCATAAAGTTTGATAATAAGATTCTGTTTTGCATGAGTTTCCGTAATGCCTGCTGTACAGAACATGACACTTTTGTAAAATTTATCAAGATCTTTCGTTTTCTCTTCGATATTTGTTTTATCCAGTTCCGTTAAGATCTTGTCCATTGCTTGCGAAATGGCATTGTTCTGTACAAATTCATTACCGTCAAATAAAGCTTCAAACACGGGACGCGTGACAAGATGTTGCGCTAACATCTCAATCGCTTCCTCTTGCTTGATTTCAC
>NZ_JBHIOZ010000456.1:0-820 GCF_042195805.1 Bartonella sp. AP57NXGY
CATATCTAACATAAAAAGCATCACCAATAAAACAATATACCCCTTTTTAAAAGGCTTTAACATTCTTGTCTCCACCACAGAAAAATTTTAAATTTTGTTTCTAAAATAAAAAGTACCAGAGTTTAAAAGTCAAAAAAAAGAGGATTGCTTCCTTGTTATTTTCTAGTTTTTTTCAACGTAATATGCGAAATTTTCTTCATTTGGTTTATGGATTAACGAGAGCCATATTTTCTTTAAAAATCTACCTCTATAGCAATTTACGGAATAACCATCTTTAAAAATATAGAAAACACACTGATTTCACTCGTGAAATTCAATGCGTAGCTAAAGGAATGCCTATGTCCGGATAAATCTCTGCTGTCATTAAACCTTTTTCTCCTTTACCAAAACGTACAAGAACAACTTGGCCGGAACGAAGCTCTGCTAAACCAAAACGGCGCAATGTTTCCATATGAATAAAAATATCTTCTGTTCCTTGCCCTCGGCTAAGAAAACCGTATCCTTTGTCACGATTAAACCATTTAACAATTGCTCGTTCTAGTCCACTTTCTGGAGTAACAACAACATGGGTACGGGCAGGAACTTCTGATGGATGAATTGCTGAAGAACAATCTATGGATTTCACCTGAACGCACTTTAACCCTCGTTCAGTTTTTTCCACAGCACAAATGACTTTAGCTCCCTCTAAAGCTGTTTGAAAACCATCCCTTCGCATTACCGTAACATGCAATAATATATCTGGAAAATGAGGTAAATCAGGTACAATAAATCCATACCCCTTACTACCATCAAACCACTTAATGACACCACTGATTTCGAT
>NZ_JBHIOZ010000457.1:0-819 GCF_042195805.1 Bartonella sp. AP57NXGY
CTATTGGCATCAACAAGGCGTTGATTGTAGTCATTAAGAACAGATGACCCCTGCAACATATTCGAATAGGCATTATTGTAAGAGGGGAATAAGTTGCCTATCATGCCTAAGCGGTTTTCATTTAGTTGATCAATCATCGAATTGGCTTGCATCATATGCTGTAAATCTCTATCACGCTGGCGATACTTGATACGAGCTAATTCATCATTAAGCCCCCTCTGTAACTCATTGTTATGCGCACTAGAGCCATAAAGACCACTACCTAAAAACTGTCGATTAATACTATTTCTTATTTCACTTAAGCCCTCTTTAAGTTCCTCATCAAATTGAGAATTCGGTCCCATCAAACCACCAGATGCAATCCAGTTAAGGTTTCTCGCAGACGATGTTGGAGTATTCATCAAATGATTCATATAATTCTGATACTGATGAGGAATAGCTCCAAGACCTCCAATTGCTTGATAAGTTGGAGCACTTAAAGGTGCAACACGAGGTCCCCCATATACATTACCACCCATCCCTGTATCATACATGTTATACGCATCTGCACCCCCACGCTTAAAGACATTCTGCATCCAAGTTGGAGGGGCGCTTGTTTGTACCTGCTTCTGTTCTGTCGTTGTTGGTGTCTTGCTCCCCATGTCACAATTCCTTCCTATAATAAAGCATAGCTATGCCATAGCCTTGCTTGTCCAATGCGCGCTTCCAACCTAAACGACCCAAGATCTCCATTTCAGAAGCCCCATTCTCACGCGCCCAATCCTCTACAAATGTCAAATTATCAACTTGATCAAGAACGCCCTTGCCACTACATTCACA
>NZ_JBHIOZ010000458.1:0-819 GCF_042195805.1 Bartonella sp. AP57NXGY
ACAGATGCAATTCCAAATGGCGTGCACAGGACGCAAATGGTGTCATTTCATGAGCTATAATCCAAACTTTGTAGGCAGATCTACTGGTTTGAGAATGAAAATCAAACGCATCAACCGTGATGAGCAATACATTGAAGAGATTAATAAAGCTGTCGAAATCTTTTTAGGGGAAATAGAACAAGAGATGGAAAAGATTTTGGCAAAAGCTGCTTAAACCTATGGGGGTGCTCTCTCCTCCCAGCACCCCCACCCTTTCCTAACACTTTCAACACATGCGTGCTCCACGCTACGGGTGGATTGTACGCAAATCAAGGAAATAAACCATGGAAAATAAATATGAACTGACTGATGAAACAACTGAGGTTGATGGCAAAACTCTCCACCGCATTCGTGCCTTACGAGACTTTGGTGGTATTAAAGCAGACGACCTAGGCGGTCTTATAGAGCATGAAGGCAACTTATCCCATGAGGGCAATTGTTGGATTTGGTATAAGGCTTGTGTTTTTGGAGATGCCCGTGTTTATGGCAATGCACTTGTTTTCGATGAAGCAAAAATTTCCGATAATGCACGTGTTTACGAGAGCGCACACGTTTTCGATGAAGCGCGCGTTTACGGTCGTGCAGAAATTTATGGAGAAGCAAAAGTTTACGGTGATGCAAAAGTTTACCGTAGCGCACACATTGATGACTATAACGCCATATCAACTGGAGAAAAGACCAGATGAAAAAATATGAACTGACAGATGAAACAATCGAAGTTGGGCGCAAAACGCTCCGCCGCATTCGTGCATTGAGAGATTTGGGGGACGTCAAGAAAGG
>NZ_JBHIOZ010000459.1:0-819 GCF_042195805.1 Bartonella sp. AP57NXGY
GTTCTTCATTTTCGCACATCACTAAGAGAATTTCATCAGAATTTATAAACACTGGTTTATTCACAAATGCCTCCATATCAAAATATTTAAATACATTTTGAAAAAAACGCCTTGACATAGGTTTTTTTTTTCGGGGTATGGTGCAGTGATAATTGTATTTTATGCACAAGTCAATTAAAATTTTGCATAAAACGCAAAAATAAATCTTAAAATATATAATTAAATTATGCGCTATCCACAATTTGGGAGATGTTTATGAGCGATATAGATAAAAAAATAGAATCTGTTTTTTCATTATTCAATGAAAAAGAGCAGTTAATTATTACTTATTTTGTTTTTAATTTTTTTAATAATTCAAGAAAATCAAGCACCGCTTCTTTGTCAACTGGATCAAGTGATGCACATATTTTCATAAAATCTAAGTCTACTTCTTTGTAAAAACTGGGGGGAGGTTCGTTAAAAAATTCAGAAATCTTTACTAGTTCATCTATGGTTATATCTCGCGTTTTACCATTTTGATAGGTATTAAGCATGCGATTCACTGCTGATGGGTGTAATTCTAAATGTGATGCTAATAATGTTTGTGCGCCGTGTCCTCGTTCGTTAAGACGCTCTTTAATCCATAGCTTAAGTTTGGACTGAATATCTTGTTCCATGGTTCGTATAATCCTTGAAAATATATTTTTATGCAAATGTGTAAAAATGATAAAAAAGCATAATTTCGTTGACTTGTGCATAAAACGCAATTATTTATTGTGCTGTTATGGAGATTACATATGCCTTCGAGATTAATTATAAAATATTTAGGTGGTTTCAAAA
>NZ_JBHIOZ010000460.1:0-818 GCF_042195805.1 Bartonella sp. AP57NXGY
GCAGAGATCAGTGAATTGCGGGTATTGCGTTTGTGAAGGGTTTCTTTCCCCATGGGCAAAAGATCATTGCGAATGGGAATTTCATTGATTTCTATGAGTTCTGCTTGTAGCGATTGTGCGCGTACAATTTGTTCGGCTGGGGTGCGTTTGCGAATAATCCCCAGACCACCCTAGCGATATTTGTGGTTTTCGGGGAGTGTTAAAGCTTCATAGGAGCCATCAAGCCGGTAGAGAATTTCTTCCCAGATGGGAGTTCTGACACGTCGCACCCGTTGTTCGCCATTGAGAGCAATTGTTGTTGTTATGGTTGGTTCATGTAGACAAAGATAACCACCCGCGGTGATGTGTTCCCAAAGGGTTATAACAAATCGCACGTCATCTGCGGGCGTTCCAGCATCAAGCCAAGCAAAATCTATTGGTCCCCAAGATTTGAGGGTGCTTTCATCAAGAGAGAAAAAATTCTCATGGATAAATGTTACCATGTTTTTTTCAATACCGTCTTGAAGCAGTTTTTGCCATGCTTCTTCTGCTGATTGACCTTCGACTGTAAAATCATCAATGGTGATAAGCCGAGGTTCGTAATTCTCAAGGATTCCTGAAGGATCAAGCAAAGCTGTACGCTCTTCCCAGGTAGAAGATTCTAAAAGTTTTTTATCTTGTTGCCATGCTTGTTTTGCTTTTTGCAGTGCTTTAGCAATCAAGCGCGTACTATCACCAGCACCGATTTCAATGACTGTGCGCGGTCTTGCCATTTGAATAAGCGCATAAATGAGCTGTGCACTATTTTCTGTTCCCATGCCAGGTCTTATCAGCTGCAT
>NZ_JBHIOZ010000461.1:0-817 GCF_042195805.1 Bartonella sp. AP57NXGY
AGGTTTATAATATTTCGAGTAAGAGCATGTTTGATTTTTTTGATTTCACTGGTTAATTCGTATTTTTTGCACATAGAAGACCCTCACAATCTAATGTGATAAACGTTTGCTAAAATTTGGAATGGGAAATTTGAAAGAGGGGCGCCCCCGCCGCGCCCGCGTCTTATTTACGCAGCGTCTTTTATGGTTTGATCACAAATTTTGATATGACCATTCAATTTTTTGGTATCTATATATGAATTGCCAAAAACACTCACTTGATCACAAATGTATGTATAGCCTGTAATTTTTGCATTTTCATAAATACAAGCATCATCACCAACCACAACAAAAAACCAAACTTGAGCATTGTCATAAATTCTTGCATTGCCATAAGCTTGCGCATAGCCAGTCAATAAAGCGTTATCATAGATTTTAGCATGACCTTTTATAACAGCCCTGTCAGATACCTCAGCATGATTCAAAACGCAGGCATGATCGTAAACATAAGTTATTCCAAAAACCAAGGCATGATCAGCAACCCTTGCATTGTCATAAATTTTTGCACAATCAAAAACTTTAGCATTGCCTTCAATTTTTGCATTATGGAAAACACTAGCGTAATCACAGACTGTAGCGTGATCAGAAACATGAGCATTATTATAAACACAAGCCTTATCATAGACCCAGCAATTGCCCTCATGAGAGAGGTTATCTTCCTTTTCAATAAAGCCACCCAAGGCACCAGCCTTAACATCAGCAAAGTCTTTTAATGCTTTAATGCGATAAAGGGTATGATTATTAATTACACGCGTTTCATTTGTGAGTGCAAACTTCT
>NZ_JBHIOZ010000462.1:0-816 GCF_042195805.1 Bartonella sp. AP57NXGY
GGACTGTTTTGTTTTACGCCCTTTAATATAATGGGCCTCACCATATAACTTTAACTTCTCACTCACTAAACTGCTTAAACCTATTCCTAATTTACCTGCATTCCCTGATAAGTCCGTGGTAAATGAATGCCGTTGATTAATTAACGTTTGATTGTCATCTTTATTCTCACGCAACCATGCTGCTGTAATATACGCAAGCGATGAGGAATCCATGTGAAAACCAAATTCATATCCTAAAGATAAACCAACCTCACTGCGTAATGAAGTGAATGGACGCATGTCACCTGTCATGTCATTCGATAACTTGATTTCTTTACCCTCAACTTGCAACCATGTAAATTGTCCATAAGGCTGCAACCAACTGTTCTTTGACGTCTTAAGTCGATAACCAGCTTCAAAGGAAGTTCCCAATGCCCTTTGAGTATATGTTCCTTCAATCCCTAAACCATTCGTTGAAACTGCCTTTAGAGTATTTTGATAATGATTGTATTTTAAAATACCATCGAGATACCATCCACTATGATCCAAATAAGTGACATAAGCGCCAATACCATAAGTATTGATTCCACTGTTACCCCCCCGTGCATGCGCAACACGGGCACGATCATAACTGCCAAAACCACCTATATAAAATTCTCCATTTTCCCACTCGCTTAAACCATTGATCCCCAAAACGATACCGGTCTGATCCAGTTTAAAATCTATATGCTCTGTAACAACACTCTCTTTAGATTTAATCGCATAGGTCCATAAAGCCGTATTCTTTTTACTTTTATCTAGAATTCCTCTTCCCGCACGTACGGTTTGCATTTCATT
>NZ_JBHIOZ010000463.1:0-816 GCF_042195805.1 Bartonella sp. AP57NXGY
ACCCTTTGGACCTCTGGTTTTGCTAAAAAACCACCCCGAAAAGAACTCTTGATTCGCAATCATTAAGAGACGTGTTGAAAAATCCTATTCCCTAACTTTTATTTACGCGTCCCTCACTATAAAAAATATATGGAAAATCAATAAAGTATTTTGGATAAAAAAGAGCATGGTGCCCCCAGAGAGCGAATCAGGCTTTAGCAACAAGATTCAAAGTATATAAAGATGTGTAAGGGCGTATTGATGTCTATAGCTTTTTATGATTCAATAAAAAAAGTAAGTATTAAAGAAAAAATCTCAAATCAGAAATTAAAGGTGGTCTAAAAGGTGGACCAAAAAAGGTGGACGAGCAATGCTTGAAAAGGTGGACGAGAGGGGACGTTAAGTGAGGGCGATTCATCGGTTATCAGCATCATTCGTAAAGACGTCCTCGCAGGGTAAATATTGTGACGGGGCGGGGCTATGGTTGAATGTTCGAAAAGACAATACACGCTCTTGGTTTTTTCGCTATACGCACCACAATAAGCGCCGTGAAATGGGACTTGGTCCTGTTACGAAACTCTCTTTAAAAGAAGCGCGTGAGCTTACAAGATATTATAGTGATATTCTTAAAGAAGGCAATGATCCTATTGTCTTTCGAGAACAGACTATTTTAAAACAGCAAAGCAATATTTTTCAAGAAATTGCAAAAGCGGCTTTTGAAAGCAAAAAAGCAGAGTTGAAAAATGAAGGTAAAAACGGTCGCTGGTTTTCTCCACTAGAGTTGCACGTGATTCCACACATAGGTAATTTACCTATAGAAAAATTAACAGCCAATAT
>NZ_JBHIOZ010000464.1:0-801 GCF_042195805.1 Bartonella sp. AP57NXGY
TGGAATAGGTTGAATATGCTTATGAACGCCGGTCATGGCTTTGCAAGGAATTACGGCACGACAACGAATAATGTGTCAGAATCTAAGATGCATGGTAACGACCCTTGGAAGAACGCTATAGGGATTTTAGCTAGTATTGCTAATTTTGCAGGAAAAAAGTGAGGTAGTTATGCAAAATAGTAACGATAACATGTTATCAAGACTTCTTAAGTCTATGCATGTAATGAGCCAATATGTACCACGTATACGTTTCAACGATCTAGAAGACGCCAAACAACAGGCAAATAATTTACCTTATTTAACCCCTTCTTCCCCTATAGCAACTTTTGGTTCACAATCAAATCCTTTAGGTTTAGCTAAAAATACTTCACCTTTACCAGATGTAAGTTCGTCTTTAAGATCGGCAGGCAGAAAACCGTATGTACCGTCTTCAGTCCCTTCTTTACCAGTAGCGACCTTTGGTTCACAACCAAATCCTTTAGGTATGGAACCTTTGCCTAATGCAATTGAAACTTCAGATTTGGCATCATTGAAACCAAAGCCGTCTCAATTACCAGAGCCTATTTCATCTGTAGAACCACAGAAGTCTGTACAGCCACAACAGAGTACTGTTCCTCACCAAGATACTGGTTCTCAACAGAGTTTTTGGGATTACTTGCGTAGTCCTGAGTTTTTACAAAGATTATCAGATTATGGGATTGGTTATGCATTATCAGATGGGACGATAGCACAAAGTTTAGCGAATGCAGCTATGAATCTTCGTCGTGGTGATATGGAAAGAGAAAAAAGAGGACAGGTTAA
>NZ_JBHIOZ010000465.1:0-800 GCF_042195805.1 Bartonella sp. AP57NXGY
AACAAAGGAGGCGCTGTATGGTATTGCTATAGGTAATCAGGCAAATGCGTTTAGTCAGCATTCGATAGCTATAGGTTCTCAGGCACAGGTGGATAAGGGGGGGGAGCGTGGTATTGCTCTAGGTTATCAAGCCTGGGTATCAAATGAAGTGGATAGCATTGCTATAGGCTACATGGCTCATGCTTTAGGCAAAGACAGCATCGCGATAGGTTCCGAATATAATGAATCGGTTGGACCAGACGATCATACAACTGCGGGGAGTGATTATTCAACGGCTGTGGGTGCTGTTTCTAAGGCTTTGGGCTATGGTTCGACTGCTGTTGGTCATCGTGCATACGCAACAGCAAAGAATGCTACGGCTTTTGGTTTTTATTCGAAAGCAACAGTGGAGGGAGGCGTCGCTATAGGGAATGATTCTGTCGCTGATCGGGCTGCTGGTCTTTTAGGTTATGCTCCTTCTTTAAAGGATGGGGTTGCAACAAATGGCACATCTCAGTGGAAAAGTACGCTGGGAGCTGTGAGTGTTGGTTATGATGGTGCTGATAATCCACAAACACGACAAATTATCGGAGTAGCGGCTGGTAGTGAGCCTACTGATGCAGTAAATGTTGTACAGTTAAAAGACTTAGAAAGTGTCGTAAGAAATGGTGGTTGGAAACTATCTGTTGGGGGTAAGGATGATAAGACCGTTATCATGGACAGCGCGGTAGATTTTTCCGCTGGAAGTACAAATCTTCAAATTAGCAAAGGCAAAGATAATAATAATATAAAATTTGATCTAGCTAAGGATATTGCAGTCA
>NZ_JBHIOZ010000466.1:0-800 GCF_042195805.1 Bartonella sp. AP57NXGY
TTTTGCCCGTAGTGAAGAAAGTGAGTGTGTTAAAACTTTTGATTTAAATGCTCTTATGCAAAAATTCTCTACCGATGCACATCTTCACAAACGCCAATTTTCCTACACCATTGAAAGCCCTACACAAATACAAGCACGTCCACGTGCCTTCACGCGTCTCATCAGCAATATTGTGTCAAATGCATTTTGTCATGCCAATACTGTCAAACTAACAGCCATATCCCAACAAGAATGTTTCCCATATATCAAAAAAGTTCCCGCAATATATTATATTTATACAGTTATAATATGATATCGAACTCAATATTTAGCCTCACAAGAGAGTAGTCAAACAGGACTGTATTCAATCACACAAATAAGGTTCTATCTTAGCACCATAAGCCTATAATAAAAAACGATAACTTTTGTTCATACACCTATTGTTCAATTCATATTGTATCAAGCAATAAAAAAGTACTCATCAATAAATAATTTATAACCAATAGTAAAAAATCTGGTGCTCTAAATACAAGCTGCTTAATTAACCTTAAGAAGAGTACATTAATTGAAATCAAAATTCTGTCATGATTTTATTTTACTGTATTGATAATAGTTTTAACTAAATGAATTTTTATTTTTTTTGTCACAATAAAGTCCAAAATTGTTCAGGCTCTATTCAGTTTGAAACGTGTAGGATGTGAAAAATACGAATTTACACAAGGAGCATCATTATGAAAAAAGTGATCAGATTAGCGGTATTATCAGCAATGTCTACTGCAACCGTTTTGATGCCATTAAATCCAACGCTTGCAGATATGGCA
>NZ_JBHIOZ010000467.1:0-798 GCF_042195805.1 Bartonella sp. AP57NXGY
TCAGCTTTATTCCTTGCATCAGACGCTAGCGATGTATTTAGGAGGAGGAGCTAGCTATGAAGGTGGCGAATGGAGGGCTCCGGAATTCAAGGTTTCACAATTCAATTCTGATGGTAGTTCGTCAGAAAAGAAGATCTATCATGATGTAGCAGGAGCTTTTGATGGTGTCAGTGATGGTATGACGAGTATCAACGAGCGTATTCATGATGTTGAGAAGAATGTGGCGAGCAATGGTTTGAATTGGAATGAAGAAGAAGGCGCGTATGATGCGAAGCATGATGGTAAGTCGAGTAAGATTACGAATGTATTGGATGGTAAGATAGAAGAAGGCTCGCAAGAAGTTGTTAATGGTGGTCAGCTTTGGAGCACGAATGAGAGGGTAAAAGAGGTTGAAGACAAAGTAGATACGATAGATCAACATGTGAAAGATATTGAAGTAGCCGTAACAGATGGCGTTGTTAACTATGATAAAGATAGTGATGGGAAAAAGACCAATAGCATTACGTTAGTAGGAGGCAATGACAGCGAACCTGTTATGATAGACAATGTAGCGGCAGGCAAGATTGAAACAGGTTCTCAGCAAGCTGTTAATGGCGGTCAGTTGCATGATTATACTGAAGAGCAGATGAAGATAGTTCTTGAAGATGCCAATAAGTATACGGATGAGAAAGTTAGTGGTCTTGTCAATGATGCTGTTAACGAGTCGAAATCCTATACGGATATGAAGTTTGAGACATTGAATTATGCTATTCAGGATGTTCGGAAAGAAGCAAGACAAGCTGCTGCTATTGGTCTAGC
>NZ_JBHIOZ010000468.1:0-795 GCF_042195805.1 Bartonella sp. AP57NXGY
ACATCATCAAAATCTCTTAAGGCTCTAATTCGAGTTAAGAAATGACCATCGATATATTCACAATCATCAATAAATTCGTATTTTTTTGCAGGATTTTGCTTATTAAAAGACGCAGTTTCATTTGAAATGGAAGAGATAACGGGGGTGTTTTTTGAGATATTTGTCATAATTAAAACCTTGATGTTAATATTGTTTTCAATTGACAACCTATAAAGGCGCCGGGTGTTGAAAACACGGCATCAAGTCCGTCGGCATGCCTTCCCCATAGGGTTTTGTATAGCATGACCACACCCGACAAAATTCTCATATATGCTAATCACAGCATAAAAGATAGTCAGTTTTTTGATATGGGAAAGATTGTTTCGTAATCTACCCGCTTGATGTTTAAGTGTTTTCAGCACTTGATCATTTATATAACAAAATACGTATTTATTGTCAAATAATATTTTATCTTTTTTGATATTTTTTTGTATTTTTTAAATATGTTATGTATTGATAATATCTTATGCTTATTAATTGCTTCTTTTATATTTATGTGCTTTTAAAGATATATTATAGGCTTTATGAAACGATTGCGTTATGTTTTGAATCTATACATTTATAATATTTAGAAACGCTCTCATAATGCGTATTTTTAGCTTTATAACTTATCATTTTTTTACTAAATGAATTTTAAATTTTTTGTGAATTTTGTTTATAAGGGGCTCTAATTTAAACAACCTTAATAGCACCGCGCTCTTATAACAAATGCTTTCATTTGCATTTTTGCTTTCTCTATAGCTGTTATGTTCTTTA
>NZ_JBHIOZ010000469.1:0-793 GCF_042195805.1 Bartonella sp. AP57NXGY
GCATTGCGCTTCTTTTTTAAGAACTGGGCATCTCCTCTTACCTTAATGCGTTCTCATTATGCATCCTTTACACAAGACTTGTGATGGAAAGACTTTACGGAAAAAATCAATGTGTTTTGTTTAAAAGATCCGAGCTTAATATGCCCTTCAATATGGAAGGGTATTTCACAATGTTTGTTGTGATGAAGCAATTGCTCTCTCTTGGCATGCCACTGGCTGTTGGGTTTATCTCTCAGATGATGATTTCCTTCACAGATGCAGCGCTTGTAGCGCATTTAGGCGTGCAAGTCTTGAGTGGTACAATGTTAGCTCTGAGTATATTTAGTTTTGTTATGTTGTTTGGGCTAGGTATTATTACCGCGGTTGCACCAAAACTTGCGGAAAGTTTTCGTAGACAAGATAGATATGCATTGAAGGCATGGTTTGATCAAGGAATATGGCTTTCCCTTGTGATTGGAATGATGAGTGCGATCATTTTACTCAACACGAGAAATATTTTGTGTTTTCTCGGCCAAGATGGGACAATTGCCAATATAGCGCAGGAATATAATAGTGGTGCTGCTATAGGGGTGGTGTTTTTTTATCTTTATGTGAATAGCCGGGGATTACTGTCAGCAATTGGTAATCCAAAGCCGTTAACCTGGGTTATGCTTGCGGCTATCCTTGTGAATTTTCTTATCTCTTGGCCGCTTATTTTTGGTATAGGTTCTGTAAGCGGATTAGGTGTCTTTGGTGCAGGAATTGCGAGCAGTTTGATCCGTATTTTAATTGTTATTGCAGCAGCAATAATTTT
>NZ_JBHIOZ010000470.1:0-791 GCF_042195805.1 Bartonella sp. AP57NXGY
AAACATGATGCTTTCTCAAGCATCACAATGATGAAAGCCATTGAAAACTATGAGTTTCAACCTGGTCTTGTAAGCTCTCTTAATCTTTTTGAGGAAGTTGAAACCAGTACCACAGTGGTTGGTATTGAACGGCGTGATAATACATTTTCGCTTATTCAAACCAGTGAACGTGGCGCACCTTTGACAGAAGGTGATAGAGAGGGTCGTAATCTTCGGTTTTTCAAAACAACACGGATTGCCAAAAGTGATACGGTGAAATCAGAAGAAATCCAAAACCGTCGTGAATTTGGGACAGAAGATCAGTTAGAGACAGCAATGAAATATATTGCCAGAAAACAAAAGAAACTGATTTCTGAAATAGAATTGACATGGGAAAATATGCAGCTTGGCGCTGTTCAAGGGGTGGTTCTTGATGCCGATGGCTCTGTTATTGTCGATTGGTACAAAGAATGGGAAATCGCACCACCAAAGCCGATTGATTTTAAATTAAATAATGAGACAACCAATGTTGCGGACCATGTTGATCAAGTCATTATGAGGATGATTGAAGCTTCAAAAGGAGCATTTTCTGATCGTTCGCGGATTATTGGGCTTTGTGGTAATGAATTCTTTTCCAAGTTGAAAAACCATAAAACAATTCGTGAGACCTATTTAAACACAGCCTTAGCACAGACACTCAATAGCGCCGGAGGTGTTGCAACACCAAGTTCGATTGGCTCTGGGAGCTTTGGTAGTTTTGACTTTGCGGGTGTGACTTTCATTAATTACCGGAGTATTCACAACTATAATGT
>NZ_JBHIOZ010000471.1:0-790 GCF_042195805.1 Bartonella sp. AP57NXGY
CCCCTTCATTTGCTCTTCCCTTTTATGCAACTGTTTGTCCCTAACTTTATAAGGACACGCATAATCTCTCAAAGCACAATTGCATCCATTATCGTCAAACAGAACACCCCAGAAAATACTCGTATTGCATATTCATGTTGCCAATATTTTTGCCAATTCACGTGCTTGTTTTAAAGAAATCTCTCAACACTTCCAAACCAACGCGCATCACCCCCATTACCCTAAGGCTCCCGACAACAACCATACCACTGCCCCCTACAAACAGCCATACCGCTCTGCCCCTACAAACAGCCATACCCCCCACTGCCCCTACAACAGCCATACCGCTCTGCCCCTACAACAGCCATACCGCTCTGCCCCTACAAACAGCCATACCCACTGCCCCCTACAAACAGCCATACCGCTCTGCCCCTACAACAGCCATACCGCTGCCCCCTACAAACAGCCCTATCTAGCTTCTACGATAGCCTTTATCCCTTGAAAAGACAGAAGCATTTTTATTCTTTTCTCTATTGTTTTCCGCCCACTTAAGACATGAAAAAAGGAACTTCCATTGATGCGCAAATTGATCGCGCAATAAGAGCATTTGAAATGAGAAAATCTTACAACTTTCTTATTCCAATTAAAAAGGATCAATGAACATTCAAAATATGACGATACATTCCATTTTTCATTAGAGTTCTTGCAAGCCAATAGCTTAGAATATATTCATAAAAGCGCTTCTAAGACAGAGAGACAGCCGCAATTCTTGAGATCAAGCATTTTAATATTAATGAAAGCACTAACATTC
>NZ_JBHIOZ010000472.1:0-789 GCF_042195805.1 Bartonella sp. AP57NXGY
AAGAGCCCAACTCGAAAGTCCAAATCCAATCATAAAGTAAACAGGAAAAACAACAAAATTGTGTGTATTAACAGATAAAATAGCGAGGCCAATAGCCATAAAAGCTAATAAAATGGCTAATGTTTTCCTGATAGATAAAACTTTACAAAGAAGTGGTGAAAAAAACGCACCTGTCAATACGCCCATAGAATAAAGCACCTCAAATATTGCAAAGATCCTGCTATCCGCATGTAAAACCTCTTGTATATAAGGAACGAGAATAACAGGAATGGTCATCAAAAGAGTCATAATAATCATCTGGCTTATATAAGGTACAAAAAGAGCCGGCTTCTGTTTAAAATAATGAAGGGATGCTGTATAATTTTCCCACCAATTTTGCTGGTTTTGATTTTTAGATTTTCGGTTTTTAGGTACCTTCATTGCAAAATTAAATAAACCAGCAAGGATAAAGAATATACCACCTATTAGAAGAGTTCCTTTTGTTCCTGCATAGGATAGTATAAATCCACTTAAGCCCATACCTACGATAGTGCCAAATTCATAAACCATATCGATGGTCGCATTTGCATTGATGAGCTGTTCCTTCAGCACAATACTTTGAATTAAAGAAATAGCTGATGGCATATAAAAAGGAATAAAAATACCCAAAAGAGCAGATAAGACCATCAATTCAATTTCTATACCAAAATGCCAAAGCATTACCCAGCCCACGATTACCAAACCTCTCACAAGATTTGAAATAATAATCTGCGTTTTACGGTTATATTTATCTGCCAATATGCCAAAAAT
>NZ_JBHIOZ010000473.1:0-785 GCF_042195805.1 Bartonella sp. AP57NXGY
AATCCCGCATTAAATGAACGTAATTATGGTGATCTTTCTGGTTTAAATAAAGATGAAGTACGCCAACAATGGGGGCAAGAGCGAGTGCAAATGTGGCGCCGCTCCTATACAATTGCACCCCCGAATGGAGAAAGCCTACGCGACACCGGTGCGCGCATCTGGCCTTATTATCTTTACCATATCCAGCCTCATATTTTGCGCTCCCAAACTGTTTTGATCGCAGCACATGGAAATTCTCTTCGTGCTCTTATTATGGCGCTTGAAGGTCTCTCCGGTGAGGAAATTATATCTCAAGAATTAGCGACCGGCATTCCTATTATTTACACATTTAATCCGGATTCAACAATTTTATCAAAGACAGTCCTCACACCTTAAACTTCTAAAATCATGATCTCTCTCAAAAGTTCAATGCTATCGTTTTAAGCTGAAAAAATAAATTCTATAATTTTATTGACAGAGTTGCTTCATGCGCTTAGATGAATTTTATAAGCCCAGATGGCGGAATTGGTAGACGCGCAGGTTTCAGGTACCTGTGCCGTAAGGCGTGGAGGTTCGAGTCCTCTTTTGGGCACCATACTCTTTTTTATCCAAAATAATTTATTGATTTTCCATATATTTTTTACAGTGAGGGACGCGTAAATAAAAGTGAGGGAATAGGATTTTGCAACACGTCTCTTAATGATTGCGAATCAAGAGTTCTTTTCGGGGTGGTTTTTTAGCAAAACCAGAGGTCCAAAGGGTCTCTAATTCTAAAAAGTCAAAATCCTTAAAGATCTCTCGAACCG
>NZ_JBHIOZ010000474.1:0-782 GCF_042195805.1 Bartonella sp. AP57NXGY
GAATTAAATCGATTGATGAGATCAAAGAACACTTAACTTTCTGTGATGCTGTCATGGTTGGTCGCCAAGTTTATCATGATCCAACTTTGTTAAAATATATTGATTTTGAACTCTATGGTGAGTCGCAGAATAGTCTAAGTGAGAGTGATCTTATTGAGGTTATGTGTGATTATGCGGCTCGACATATTGCATCGGGGGGACGGCTTTCTCATGTGACGCGTCACATGATTGGTTTATTTCATGGGCGGGGTGGGGCACGTCGATGGCGGCAAATACTATCAAATGATGCGACAAAAACAAACGCAGATATATGTACTTTAAAAGAAGCTTTTTATGCTCTCATTTAATAACAGTCAGACAATTAACATATATTAAAGTTGAGATCCTTTGCGTTTTGATTTCTTTGCGATAATTTTGATCCCTTCAATTTTATAAGTTTTTGAAAGTTTATAACTTTTATTATGAATAAGAATGTTAGAATTTATATATTAAACGGAAAATAGTTTAAGGGTATCACTGTAAAGGTAATCATAAGATATTAATAACATTTTGAATCTTGCACGTTTGTTATTGGGGTAGAAATTATTGCTTTCATAGTATTTAACATTTTTAAAGCACTATTAAAAAAACAATAAATTATTCATATCCTGTATATATGACGTGATTTTCATAAACATTGTAGATTTTAAAAGGTATCCTTATGATCGCTAGTCCATTTGATGATTTTCGTGCTTTGCTTACAAATTTACCTGTTGCTGATGAGTTTTCTATAATTTTGGCAA
>NZ_JBHIOZ010000475.1:0-782 GCF_042195805.1 Bartonella sp. AP57NXGY
GAGTGTATTACCAAAGATTTTCACGGAACATAATGAATCCTCCTTTTGTAGAAGTTATATGTATTATACATATAACTCATTATATGAACAGATGAGCTTGTTTAAGAGGCAATGTAAAGATAAAAATATAAAAGAACTTTCTCTTGCAGCCTTATGGTCTGATATTGCAATTGGTATCCTGTTTTACGTGGTCGGGCTATGGATGCCTAGGGCGAGAAAAAGCAGGGTATTTTAATGGACGTGCGGGGCATCATTGTTATGTTGCTGGGACTTGGAATTTGCGTCTGGTTATGAGATATCATTAGCGCAAAAAGATGGTTTTAAAGGTAGAGATACATTTTTTAATATCCCTGTAAAACTTCGAGAAGAGATAGAGTTATCCTATTAGAAAACATATAAATGTCCAGTGTGATAATATTATCGAATTACATGACATCATCACTCTTGCACGCCATTTTGATATACTACCTAAAATCTCATTGAGATTGTGCCATGTACTGGCAAACGGGGATAGATCGCGTTTTGGTATGACTGCGGCGGAGTTACGTGCCGCATTATCTTTGCTAGAATCCAATAGGATTAGGCTTAATGGGGCGCCTTTTCATGTGGGCTCTAATTTGAATTCGACTGAGTTAATAGTATCCACCTTAACTAAAGCTGGAAAGGATATTTACGCATTGAAGGATCAAAAAAGTTTTATCAGTTTAGGCGGGGATATCCGACTTCCACAGCGTTCTGCGATGCCATGACGATCAATGACGAATACCCTCGTAAAATTTATG
>NZ_JBHIOZ010000476.1:0-777 GCF_042195805.1 Bartonella sp. AP57NXGY
TGCTTGGTTCTGATAGCCAAGATTTTGCGCTATTCTATAAATCTCTTCTGCCGGATTGAGATCTCTTTGTGCACAAGTCGCTACAAGAGCATGCAATTGATCTCTTATAATCGCATCTATTGTGTTTTGTTGTCCATACTCAGGATAAAGTGATGACCAAGAACTCAATTCCTTTGCGCGTGCCTCATAAAGAAAATTTGCCGCGGCATCAAAATCACTGGATTTATTTTGAAACGACTTAACAGAATTATTAAAAAATTCACCAAGACGTATATCATGCTGCTGCTGTTCCTCAGCTTGTCTTAGCGCTTCTTTCTGTTCCCTAATATACGCATCTTGCTTTTGAATCTTATCTAGCATCCACGCCACTAAACGAACAGGGTCCTCACGTAGGTCTGGGGGTGCATTTTCACCTTCAACCATTGGCGTCTGGGATTGGGGTTCATAAAACTTTACAAGCGCTTCACGGGCTTGTTTGGCTTGTTGCTCCATACGCTGCTGTTCTATACTAGGAACAATCTCTGAAGGTTTTTCAACGGGCTGTGCAACCGGCTCTGGAGAGGTGACATCATCATTATCAATCGTTTCACCATCATAAGTGCCAGCATCAAAAGAGCTCTCATCATCAAAGACCGGTGCTCCAACTCTGTAATCTTCATTCATAGCTTCGTTCATTTCTGCATTCATTCTCTAACCTCTCTCAAATGCTTCTTCCTCTGTATGTTGCCGCTCTTTCACGCATGATTTGATTTTGCGCTCGTTCATTAAGAATACGCT
>NZ_JBHIOZ010000477.1:0-770 GCF_042195805.1 Bartonella sp. AP57NXGY
CAGCGCAAGATTTTGGAACGATTGTTATCCCCACCTACAGTGGTGAACCTGATAATTAATCATAGGGAGGAAACAAGACATGGCAGATCAATTACCCCCTCCATTACAGGGCAGAAATCTACATACCCAACAGGTAAGTTTTTTGCGGTTAAATATCTCGCATAAAGATAAGCATCTTACGGAGAAAATTGGGATATTACCCCGTGGCGCTTTGATCACTTCAATAAAAGCGTTCGTTAAGACGGCATTTTCAGAAGCGAAATTGAAGATTGGCAGCAGCTATGGGGGCAATGAGTTCAGTGAAAAAGACATCAAAGCCCAAGGCACGCAAGATTTTACGCCAACAGATCAAAAGTCTTTTGTTGCAGATGATAAGGAGATGACCCTTTATGCAACACGAGACAAAACCACCGATGCTGGTGAATGTATTGTGGTTGTGCAATTCGTAACAAATCATTGAGGGGATAAGACATGGCAGATTATTTACCACAGCCCTTGCAAGGGAGAAATCTTCATACCCAGCAGGTAAGCTTTTTGCGGCTTAATTTTAGCTATGAAGATAAAGAAAACGCTATGAGAATAGGTACGCTACCTCGTGGTGCTTTGATTACTTCAATTAAAGTGTTTGTTAAGACAGCATTTTCGGACACAAAGGTCAAAATAGGGTGCACTGCTGGAGGGACTGAGTTTGGTGAAGCGGAAATCAAACAACAGGCAGTAAAAGAGGTTAAGCCCACCAATCAGAAGGAATTTGTCCCTTATGATGAAGA
>NZ_JBHIOZ010000478.1:0-769 GCF_042195805.1 Bartonella sp. AP57NXGY
GCCTTGGCTAAAGCCATAAAAAAAACGGCTAAAGCCGCTGTAAACATAAGAGAATATTTCTTTAGCCAAAAAATCATAAGCGTTGCTCCCCAAACCGCTTGGCGACAATCACTATGCCCGTTACAGCCGCTAAAACCATGATACCTGCTAAAGCCCATTGCACCGGACCATTGCCAACCAACAAGCCTCCAAACCCCGAACAAGACCCTATAATCGGGGCAAGTGCTTCTATCTTTAAAAGACCGCTTGCTGTTTTCGTTTCTACCCTTTGATAATTCGAAGAAACATAAGCCCCTTTTACCCATAATCCCGCTTCTGCTGCTCGACGGTTGGCTAAACCCGCAAGAGGCTTCCCACCGACCTTATTCCATTTCTGTAATTCTAAGGGTACGGCTTCATAATCCCCTTGATTAAGCTTCTTCAACAAGGTTGACTTGCGAAAAGCAGCTGTTCCTACATTATAGCAAAATGAGACCAATGCCGCGAATTGGCAATCCGTTAACGAAACCGTCACCGATTCCTCTACCGTCTTCTCAAATTGCTTTAAGTCTTCACAAAGGATTTCTTCTGCTTGCTTTTGGCTAATACACATGCCTTTTTTGACAAGGGGGTGACCCGCATTGCTGGTGTGACCATAACCAATCGTCCAGACACATGCCGTGTCTCTATATGCCTCTAAACGCAAACCTTCCCATTGTTTGATAAGCTCTAATCCTTCTTTCGATATCTTTCTCATCTGACGCTCCATAAAAAAAGCCCCACAAAAGTG
>NZ_JBHIOZ010000479.1:0-768 GCF_042195805.1 Bartonella sp. AP57NXGY
TCATAATCAAGGCGTGTATCTGTCCAGCCCATACCGCAAATAATTGCATCTTGAAAAGCATCGGAATCTTCGTATTCGCCATCGGCTTCATCGCGAAACCATTCGGCTGCTCCTGTCAGAATCTGGTTTGCAAAGGCAGCGCCTTCTTGTCGTGGAATAAATTGGACTTGCCTTTTATTATTGCGCTCAGCCCCGATGACAGCATTAATTAAAGGTGCAATACGATTAAAAGTCATCACGGGTCTGTTTTGTTCGTGCAAGACAGCAAGGTCTTGCTCATTCCATTGCCGCCCATTATAAAAATCGTAATCTTCTTGGGCATTTTTTCGCCATTTTTCGACATGGGTAATATCATCCTGATACCATCCCACGAGTTTTTTAAAGAGAGCTTGATTTTCAAGCGTTTCGATTTGATTAAAAGAAGAATTTGTAGAACTATTCATTAAAAAGCCATCCATGAAGTTTGAGAATGGTGAGAAGAGCGATAAGGTTTTTTTTGCGCTCTAGCATTTGGTTGTTCATAAGCCACACACATCAGTCCAAAGGCATCGGCGCCATGGCTTGCCCAATCATGTTCAGCGCCTAGTCCGATATTGCGCTGTTCATCACGCTTTTCATGATACCAGGCGAGCGCTTTTCTCCCGGCAGATGTCGTTTCACGATTAAACCATAGAGCAGGAAACAACCGCCTTACGGCTTCGATACGCATTTTAACAGCGCCTGTTCCTTGGTTAGGAATTATTTTGGTTTGAAAACCGGCTTGTTGAA
>NZ_JBHIOZ010000480.1:0-768 GCF_042195805.1 Bartonella sp. AP57NXGY
TCATAATCAAGGCGTGTATCTGTCCAGCCCATACCGCAAATAATTGCATCTTGAAAAGCATCGGAATCTTCGTATTCCCCGTCGGCTTCATCGCGAAACCATTCGGCTGCTCCTGTCAAAATCTGGTTTGCAAAGGCAGCCCCTTCTTGTCGTGGAATAAATTGCACTTGCCTTTTATTATTGCGCTCAGCCCCAATCACGGCATTAATTAAAGGCGCAATACGGTTAAAAGTCATCACGGGTCTGTTTTGTTCGTGCAAGACGGCAAGGTCTTGCTCATTCCATTGCCGTCCATTATAAAAATCGTAATCTTCCTGGGCATTTTTTCGCCATTTTTCGACATGATCAATATCATCCTGATACCAACCCACGAGTTTTTTAAAGAGAGCTTGATTTTCAAGCGTTTCGATTTGATCAAAAGAAGAATTTGTAGACATATTCATTAAAAAGCCATCCATGAAGTTTGAGAATGGTGAAACGAGCGATAAGGTTTTTTTCGCGCTTTAGCATTTGGTTGTTCATAAGCCACACACATCAGTCCAAAGGCATCGGCCCCATGGCTAGCCCAATCATGTTCAGCCCCTAGTCCGATATTGCGCTGTTCGTCGCGCTTTTCATGATACCAAGCAAGCGCTTTTCTGCCCGCACATGTCGTTTCACGATTAAACCATAGTGCAGGAAACAACCGCCGTACGGCTTCGATACGCATTTTAACAGCGCCTGTTCCTTGGTTAGGAATTATTTTGGTTTGAAAACCGGCTTGTTGAA
>NZ_JBHIOZ010000481.1:0-767 GCF_042195805.1 Bartonella sp. AP57NXGY
AGTAATGGAGATTTCTTCCTTTTTCACACTTTTGTTTATCGCATATCTTTGAATAGAAAGAGGTCTTTTATGCAAAAAATGCCATGTTATTGCTTATTGATGTTTTTGTTTTAAAGAGGAGATCATTGCACGATTTCCCCTCCATGAGGGAAATAATGTATAATCTTTTGGATAACTTTTGACGTATAGAGGCTTTTTGACTTCAATATAAGGTGCAAGTTTACGCTATACTTTTTACCAGCTTTCAGTATCATAACTGCTCTTGCATTTAATGATTCATAAGAAGCCTTTTGGCTGTTTTTTTTGCAAGATTTTTATTCATACATCAATCCTATTTGTGATGTTTTAAGAGAATGGTGTTGAAATAGGGTTGAAATGAGAGAATTTTACGATATTTTCGTTCCTTACTTAAATAGGTAAAAAAATTTATTCATTATAAATCAGAATGTTATAATGGTAGATGAGAAAAGAATATTTTAGGAGAGCATTAACAGTTCTATCCCTGCTTCGTTCATAGTTTTAAGCATAGTGTTTAGTGATCCGTTTACATCAATACCAGCACAAGCATTTAATGAAACACTGACTTTAAAACCGTATTGTATGGCGTGAAGAGCAGAGAATCCGACACAAAAATCAGTTGCTAAGCCACACATAATGAGCTTGGTAAAACCATGTTCTTTGAGATAAACATGTAAACCTGTTGGTGTTTTTTGATCATTTTCAAGAAAAGCAGAATAGCTATCCATTTTTTGATTATAGCCTTTTCT
>NZ_JBHIOZ010000482.1:0-766 GCF_042195805.1 Bartonella sp. AP57NXGY
CACAAAAATATCCCTGAAATCAGTTTAGCCATAGCTTTAAAGTATGTTTACAATATCACTGATCTCAGAAATATCTTACTAGCTATTTTCTAAATAAATTAGAAACAGCCTCCCTCCATTTTACGAATGGCATTGATTGTATTTATCTACCACGGCGTCACCAGATCTTCTAGTCCACCTGCTACTGCTCCACTCACAAAGCCAGCACCTACACCTCCTAGTTTAGCAATAGAACCTCCGACTGCACACCAGCAACACCTCCTACTAAGGCTCCTACGATGCCGCCTGCGCTTGCTGCTTGGGAATGAGCGCCTGCGCTACAATCATCTTATTCTGGAAAAAGCCAACTTTTTGGATGTGAGTTACTAATTGAATTATGTGATGAGCATGCTATTTAGCAAAAAATCAAATATAATTTGTAAAAATATATAACTCATAATAAATAATAAAATAATGATAATAACGTAATTCTATATTATTTTAAAATTCCCATATATTCAATTAATAAATTTGCAGCATAATATAATATAAAAAACCTAACTGTTGATAATGTTGTCCTTTTTATACTCCAGTTCTCACCTTTAAATCTATTGAAAAAAAACATGAAAAATCCAAATGCAATTGCTGTCACTAAGGAACTAATAAAAGTATACATGACAAAGAATCCAAAATAAAATATCTATTATCATACACAAAAATATCCCTGAAATCAGTTTAGCCATAGCTTTAAAGTATGTTTACAATATCACTGATCTCAGAAATATCT
>NZ_JBHIOZ010000483.1:0-765 GCF_042195805.1 Bartonella sp. AP57NXGY
TGAAAAATTCATTGTACTATCTAGCACCCATATCTTTAGCTGCCTCACCAGAAATAGACTGTTTCCACTCTTTTTTTCTTACGACTTCTTCTAAATCTTGCAACTGTCTCAGGTTCACCGCATCGGCAGATTTGCTATCAGCTGCTACGCCTATAATTTGTCGCGTTATGTTCTTACTAGGAACACCAATATTTACTGAAACTTTCGTACTTTTCCATTGAGATTAGGTGTTTTTAGCCAGTCCTTGCAGAACAGACGTATCCCCAAAAACGCCAGCAGTCCTACCAGACACAGAGCTGTTCCCGATAGCCCCCCATCAACCATCACTTTAGAATAGGAACCTAAAGCGATACTTCCAACCCCTTTTGCTTTTGAATAGAAGCCCATAGAAATAGCTTCTTGAGCAAATGCTTATGTACGGATGACCAAGAGCAATCGAACCATATTCTAAAGCTTTAGAAACAGCTGCTACTACTGTTGAATAATCACTCTTCGAAAGAGTATAATCATTTTCCCCGTGTTCGCTCTTCTTATTATATTCACTACCTATTGCAATACTGCTTTTCTCTAAAGCGTAAGCCATATTGCCTACAGAAACGCTTCATTCTTTTTCCGTTTGCGCTCCACTACCCTAAAGCAATACTTGTGTTTGGAGTACGTTGCATATCTGTAGATCGTTGCATTATAAAGCATACGTTTAAAACTATACGAAAATAAAAGCTAAAACTGTCTTCTTTTAATAAAGGGTATATTCGTATTTACATT
>NZ_JBHIOZ010000484.1:0-764 GCF_042195805.1 Bartonella sp. AP57NXGY
AAGTCGATAGATGGTCGCGTAGCCTTTCAGTTTTCTGGTCTGGACCGTAATATTGCGAGCATTAAATCGATGGGGCGCATTTTGCTTTGTTGGGTTGATGAAGCAGAGCCGGTAACAGAGACGGCTTGGCAAACGCTTATACCGACTTTGCGAGAAGAAGGAGAGGGATGGCGGGCAGAATTATGGGTGACATGGAACCCGTTGCGAGAGAATGCCCCCGTTGAGAAGCGGTTTCGCTTTTCAGACAATGAGGCAATCAAGCGTGTTGAGATCAACTGGTCAGACAATCCGAAGTTTCCCAAGATCTTGAATGAAGCGCGGCTTGATGATCTGAGAAACCGTCCAGAGACCTATAAGCATATCTGGGAAGGGGCTTATCTTACAGCGGTTCAAGGCGCTTATTATCAGAAAGAGATGTTGGCAGCCGAGCAGGAGGGGCGGATAGGGCGTGTTGCTCGTGACCCTTTAATGCAAATACGTGCTTTTTGGGATATTGGGGGGACAGGCGCCAAGGCAGATGCCACGGCGATATGGATAGCACAGTTTGTGGGGCGAGAAATTAGAGTGCTTAATTATTACGAAGCACAGGGACAGCCATTATCCGAGCACATAGGCTGGTTACGTCAGAATGGCTATGAGAAGGCATTGATGGTTCTCCCCCATGATGGTGCAACAAGAGACCGTGTACACAATGTGAGTTTTGAGAGCGCTCTTAAACAGGCAGGCTTTCAAACAAAAGTTATCCCTAATCAGGGAGCAGGGGC